>CAQWMM010000003.1 GCA_948907985.1 uncultured Bacillota bacterium | reverse complement strand
CAGCCTTTGGCGGGGCGGTAATCTGCAACGGCAACAAAAGCGAGTTTACGATCGGCTACGCCACCATGTACGGCGACGCGACCGGCTATTTTGCCCCGCTGGGCGACCTGTGGAAGTGTCAGATTTATGAAATTGCCAAATACATTTATGATACCTCCGGCCTGATTCCACTGGCCGCGCTGGAAATGCCGCCCAGCGCCGAACTATCCGAGGCGCAGAACATTGAAAAAGGCCTGGGCGATCCTTTATGCTATGCCTACCACGATTATCTGTTCCGCAGTTGGGTGGAATGGGGACAGGATATCACCGACAGCCTGACTTTTTACGATCAGGGCAAGCTGGCCGAGGTTACCGGCTGCGGCACCGAGCAGCTGCGCCAGCTTTTCCCGAATACGGAAAGTTTTCTGGCCGACCTGGAACGCTGGTGGCAGTTATACCGCGGGCTGGCCGTCGCCAAGCGTTTGCAGGCGCCGCCGGTGCTCTCGTTGTCCCGTCGGGCTTTTGGCGCAGATTTGCCGGAAAGCCAAACCGGCTGCCATTTTGACGAAGAATACCTGACGCTGAAAGCCAAGGTTCTGGCCAAAGCAGACAATATGGCGTTTTAAATTTTTTCAGCAATCTGCCTCCGCACAATCAGGGCGGAACAAGTTTTATAGCTTGTTCCGCTTTTTTATATAAAAAAAGAATGTTAACAAGCCAAATTCCATGGAGCTGTTTCACAGCGCGCCGCCGGCGCAGGCAGTGCTGAAAAACGCCCTGCCGGCCATGGCGGCCATGCTGATGGTGCTGGTTTATAATCTGGCCGACACCTTTTTCATTGGACAGACGCATGACGACTTGCAAGTGGCGGCGGTTTCGCTGGCCACGCCGGTTTTTCTGCTCTTTATGGCGCTGGGCACAGTCTTTGGCGTGGGCGGAACCTCCGTCATCTCGCGGGCGCTGGGACAGCGCCGGCCGCATTACGCCAAAAGAGTCTGCGCCTTTTGCATGTGGGCCTGCGTAGCGGTTGGCCTGGTGATGTCGGCGCTGATGCTGATTTTCATGGAGCCGTTGCTGCGCCTGATTGGCGCCAGCCCGGAAACCTGGGAGTTTGCCAAAACCTATCTGGTAATCGTAACCTGCTGCGGCCCTTTTAACCTGATCGCCAACTGCTTTTCCAATATTCTGCGCGCCGAGGGCGAGGCCAACCACGCCATGCTCGGCCAGCTGCTGGGCAATCTGCTCAATGTGATACTGGACCCTGTAATGATTTTAGGGCTGGGCTGGGGCATCGCGGGCGCGGCCGTCGCTACCGTAATTGGTATTTTGTTCAGCGCCGGCTATTATATCGCTTATTTTCTGCGCGGCCATTCCAGCTTAAGCATCAGCCCCCGGCTGGCTACCGTACGCCAAGGCGTTTGCACCGGCGTGCTGGCGATCGGCGTTCCGGCGGCGCTGGGCTCGCTGCTGATGAGCGTTTCGCAGATTATTGTCAACGCCCGGATGACCGAATATGGCGATATGGCGTTGGCCGGCGTCGGCGTAGCCGCCAAAGTTACCATGATTACCGGCATGCTCTGCATCGGCTTCGGTCAGGGCGTGCAGCCGCTGCTGGGCTACTGCGTGGGCGCCCGGCTCTGGCCGCGCTTCAAAGAAATTATGAAAATTTCCTTTATTTTCGCTCTGGGCCTCAGCCTGCTGCTGACAGCAGCCTGTTATCTGCTGCGCCGGCAGATTGTAAGCGTCGTATTGACGGAGCCTGCCGCCTTTGATTACGCGCTGCAATTTACCAATATTCTGTTAACTACCAGCTTTCTGTTCGGCATATTTTATGTACTGGTTAACGCCCTGCAAGCCATGGGGGCCGCCAGCGCCGCTTTAATCATCAATCTTAGCCGCCAGGGCTTAATTTATATTCCGGCATTGTTTATCATGCAAAAGCTAATGGGAACAGTCGGTCTGGTTTGGGCGCAGCCGCTGGCCGACATTCTCTCCACCGCCCTGGTCGCCCTGCTATATTGGCTAACCTCCAGGCGTTTAATGCAAACTGAACCAGTGGCAGCTTAAGAAGATCGCCAAAGCAGCCCTGTCAAATTGACAGGGCTGCTCTTTTATCGTCTGGCCTATTTATCCTCTTATTTTTCTTCGTCGGAGTCTTCAGCGTCGGCCTCAGCCCGGGCCAGCAAATCGCCGATCTGCTGTTTCTCCAAAGCTTTTTTGTCGCTCTCTTTAACGTGCAGGCCGGCGGGAATGGTTTCCTCCTCGGCGGCGCGCACCTCCAGACCGTCCTGTTTGCTGCGCTCCTGCGGTGTTTCGCCCTCCTTGGTAACCACGCGGGTAACGTCCACCACCTGGTCGTTAGGCTCCAGATTAATCAGGGTTACGCCCTGCGTGATCCGGCTCTGCTCGGAAACGTCGCGGCTGTTAATCCGAATAATCATACCGCCTTTGGTAATCAGCATCAGTTCGTCGTCCTCGCGCACGTTCATAGCGGCCAGCAGGCGGCCGGTTTTCTCGTTGCAGCGCATGGTATAAACGCCTTTGCCGCCGCGGCCAATCCGCCGGTAATTCTCCTGCGTCAGCGGGGTACGTTTGCCAAAGCCCTGTTCGGATACCACCAGCAGCTGGCTGTTGTCTTCCACTTTGGTCATGGCTACAACCTTATCGCCGGGCAACAGCGAGATCCCCTTAACGCCGCGGGCAGTGCGGCCCATGGGACGCATGGTTTCTTCGCTGAAACGGCAGACCATACCCTGCTCGGTAGCCAGCAGGATGTCGGAACCGCCGTCGGTCAGCAGAACGGCAATCAAATCGTCGTCCGGCTGCAAACTGATCGCCGCCAGACCGTTTTGACGGCTCTTAAACTGCGCCAGCTCGGTGCGTTTGACGATACCGTTCTTCGTTGCCATAACCATATAGCCGGAACGCTCCAGACTGGTGATCGGAATAACGGTGCGCAGTTTTTCGTTCGCGTCCAGCGCCAGCAGATTAACCAGAGCCGAACCGCGGGCCGTGCGGCCGACCTCCGGCACCTCGTGAACTTTTAAGCGGAAAGCCCGGCCGCGGCTGGTAAAGATCAGCAAATAATCGTGGGTGGAGGCCACAAACATCTGCTCCACAAAATCCTCGTCGCGCGTCGTCATACCGGTTACGCCCCGACCGCCCCGCTTCTGCTGGCGATAGGTGTTCAAATTCAGCCGTTTGATATAACCGGCGTGCGAAATGGTAATCACCATATCCTCCTGGGCAATCAGGTCTTCTTCCTCCATGGGGCTGCCCTCTTCGCCCACAATGGTGGTGCGGCGCTCGTCGCCGAACCGGTTTTTAACCTCTAACAACTGTTCTTTGATAATGCCCAGCACCATACGCTCGCTGGAGAGCACCTGCTCCAGATAGGCGATGGTTTTAATCAGCTCGGCGTATTCCGCGTCAATCTTGCCATGCTCCAGGCCGGTCAGGGCGCGCAGGCGCATTTCCAAAATGGCCGCCGCCTGTTTGAAAGACAGGCCGAAACGTTCCATCAGCTTGGTGCGCGCCTCTTCCGGGTTGGCGGCGTTACGGATAGTCGCCACCACCTCGTCGATATAATCCAGCGCAATCCGCAAGCCCTCCAGAATATGGGCGCGCTCCTGCGCCTTAGCCAAATCGAACCGGCAACGACGCTCCACCACCTCTTTTTGGTGTTTAACATAGCACTGCAAAATTTCTTTCAGGTTCAGCACGCGCGGCACGTTATCAACCAGGGCAATCATAATCGCGCCGAAAGTATCCTGCATTTGGGTATGCTTATAAAGACGGTTTAATATTACCTTGGCCACCGCGTCGGCTTTCAGCTCAATCACCATCCGCATACCAACGCCGCTGGATTCGTCGCGGATTTCAGTGATGCCCTCAATCACCTTATCGCGAACCAGATTGGCAATGCGTTCAATCAGCCGGGCCTTGTTCACCTGATAAGGCAGCTCGGTTACCACAATCCGCTGCCGACCTTTGGCCGTAACCTCGATATGGGTTTTAGCGCGCATTTTGATCGCACCCCGGCCGGTCAAATAGGTATCCTTAATACCCTGCTGGCCGAGGATCAGCCCGGCGGTGGGGAAATCCGGCCCCTTGATATAGTGGATTAGCTGCTCTATCTCAATATCAGGATTGTCAATCAGCGCGTTTACCCCATCCACAACCTCGCACAGATTGTGGGGCGGGATATTGGTGGCCATACCGACGGCAATGCCGGCGGAGCCGTTCAGCAGCAGATTGGGCACCGCCGCCGGCAGCACCGTCGGCTCCATCTCCTCGCCGTCATAGTTGGGCACAAAATCCACCGTTTCCTTGTCAATATCGCGCATCATCTCCAGAGCAAAACGCTGCAAACGCGCCTCGGTATAACGCGGAGCCGCGGGGCTGTCGCCGTCGACAGAACCGAAGTTGCCGTGGCCGTCAATAAAGGGGTAGCGCATGGAAAAATCCTGCGCCATACGCACCAACGCGTCATAAATAGCCGCGTCGCCGTGCGGGTGGAACTTACCCATAATATCGCCGACGGAACGGGCCGATTTTTTATAGGGCTTATCATGGGTTACTCCCTGGGCGTACATACCGTACAGAATACGGCGGTGCACCGGCTTTAAGCCGTCGCGCACGTCCGGCAGGGCGCGCCCCACAATAACGCTCATCGAATATTTCAGATAGGCGGAGCGCATTTCATGGCTGATCTCGCTGCGCTTGATGTTACCGTCCTTAAAAATCTCACTCATTTACTTTTATTTCCTCCAAATCTCTTGGTAGTTATACCCTCTCCGTCCCAGCTTACGCTGGGCCACCTCTCCCAAAGGGAGAGGCAAGTTTAAATACTACACCTTACATAAAAATTAACTATTTAAACCTGGCTCCCCCTTTGGGGGAGCTGTCTATTTACTATTGTAAATAGACTGAGAGGGCGGTTGCAAACTTAGAAGTCAAGATCGTCCGCATATTTAGCGTTCGTTTCGATGAAACGTTTGCGCGGCGCTACCTGGTCGCCCATCAGCATGGAAAAAGTTTCGTCCGCATAAAGCGCGTCGTCAATCGTAACCTGCACCAGCGTACGATTCGCCGGGTTCATGGTAGTTTCCCAGAGTTCGCCGAAGTCCATCTCGCCCAAACCTTTGAAACGCTGGATACCGTAATTATCCCGCTTATGCTCTTTAAAAAAATCCTCCAGCGCAATGTCATCATAAACATAAATCGTATCCTTAGCGCCGCGTTTGGGCTTTAAGCCGTACAGCGGCGGCTGGGCCACATAAACATAGCCCTTTTCAATCAGCTGGGGCATATAACGAAAGAAGAAAGTCAGCAGCAGCGTCATGATATGCGCGCCGTCCACATCCGCATCCGTCATGATAATCACCTTGTGATAGCGCGCTTTGGTAATGTCAAAATCGGCGGAAATACCGGTGCCCATGGCCGTAATCATATTTTTTATTTCATCGCTGGAAAGCATTTTGTCCAGCCGCGCCTTTTCCACATTCAAAATTTTGCCGCGCAAAGGCAAAACCGCCTGGGTGCGCCGGTCGCGCCCCTGTTTGGCGGAGCCGCCGGCGGAGTCGCCCTCCACCAGAAAAAGTTCGGAGAAAGCCGGATCTTTAACAGAGCAATCGGCCAGCTTGCCGGGGAGAGAGGTTTTTTCCAGCACGTTTTGTTTGCGCGTTAACTCGCGCGCTTTGCGGGCGGCCTCTCTGGCGCGGGCGGCCCGCACCGTTTTGTCAATAATCAATTTGGCCTTGGCCGGGTTCTCCTCCAGGTAACTGGCTAAGGAATCCGACAAAACCCGCTCGGTGATGCCTTTAACCTCGCTGTTGCCCAGCTTGGTTTTGGTCTGGCCCTCAAACTGCGGCTCGCGCACTTTAACGCTGACCACTGCCGCCAGGCCCTCGCGCACATCGTCGCCGGAAAGCTTGCCGTCTTTATCTTTGAGGAAATTAAAGCGGCGGGCATAATCGTTAATCACTTTGGTTAGCGCCGTCTTAAAGCCCAATTCATGCGTGCCGCCCTCAATCGTGCGGATATTGTTGGTGTAGGAAGCAATATTTTCGGCATAGCCGTCGTTATACTGCATGGCGATTTCCACCTGCACCTGGTTTTCCTCGCCCTGGAAATAGAGCACCGGATGAATAACCTCGCGGGTTTTGTTCAGATAAGCCACAAAATCGGCAATGCCGCCCTCATGATGCCACACCTGGCGCAGGCCGCCCTCGCGCTCATCCTCCAGAATAATTGTTACGTTGCCATTTAAAAAGGAAAGTTCCCGCAGACGGTTAGCCAACACCTCGGCGCTGAACTCCAGCGTTTCAAAAATCTCACCGTCGGGCATAAAGGTTACCATTGTGCCGGTCTGGTCGGTATCGCCGACAACTTTCAGCTCGCTCATCACCTTGCCCCGGCTATAATCCTGCGTGTAAACGTGGCCGTTGCGATAAATGGTTACTTTCAGCCAGACGGAAAGCGCGTTCACCACCGATAAGCCCACGCCGTGCAGGCCGCCGGAAACCTTGTAGCCGCCCGCGCCGAACTTGCCGCCGGCATGCAGCAGAGTCAGCGCCGCCTCCACCGCCGGTTTGCCGGTTTTGGCGTGAATATCCACCGGGATACCGCGGCCGTTGTCAATCACGGTAATACTGCCGTCCTGATGAATCTGTACAGTAATCGTATCGCAAAAGCCGGCCAGAGTTTCGTCAATGCTGTTGTCCACAATCTCATAAACCAGATGGTGCAGGCCCTTGCTGCTGGTGGAGCCGATATACATACCCGGCCGGCGGCGCACCGCCTCCAGCCCCTCCAGAATCTGAATCTGTTCCGCGTCGTAGTGGTCGGCGTCCGGGTGAGTATCCGCCACCTGCTGTTCATCACCCTCCGGGTGCGTTTCAGTTTCTTCCATTATAATACCCTCGGGAGCGTCGTCAAATAAAGTTTGTTGATTTTTATTTTCGGATTGAATATCCGACTTTTTCGCCACTTCAAAAAACCTCCTTACAGCAAAAAAAATTTACTGGCGTATAGTTGTATATGCGCCGCAAATAAGCAATGGCAGCGGCGGCCTATGCGCGTTTAAGCGCCGGTATTTTGACAGATTTCCGCTCTGCCCACTCATATCCTGCTTATCTTAGTATTATAACATACTGAAACAGCAAAGGCAAGTGGTTTGCCAAGTTTTACAAGTTTTCCAAAAAAATTTGGTCAACCTATGGTAAAATATGGAACTATATGTTATAATATAAAGAAATATGGTTTAGCATAATATATTGCCCCAGAGCATTATATAAAAAATTTATTTTGGCATACTAAAGACATAGTCTGCCCGGCCCAACACAAGCTGATGTGCAGGCCTGGCCGCAGGGCCACAAAATCTGCTACTGTTTACCTAAAAAAATATGTTGAAGGGCGCAAGTTTTTTGCCTCTTTAGCTGTAATTATAGCGTAGGAGGAATGTTTATGAAAAACCTCCTTGATGAAGATTTGGCGCGCCTGGCGCAAAAGGGCGACGAAGACGCCTTTGCCGAGCTGGTTCACAGATATGAGCGGCAAATCTTCAGCATGGCCTATCGGCTGGCCGGCGATTATGACGAGGCTGCTGATTTGGCGCAAGAGGCCTTTTTGCGTATCTATCGTATGCTTGACAGATATGATCCGCAGAAAAAATTCTTTTCCTGGATGTATCGGGTGGCGCAAAACAGCTGCCTGAATGCTTTGAACAAACGCCCTAACAATATTATACCGGTGGAACGCGCGGAAGAATATATGACGCCGACTGACTCTCCCGGGGCCGCCGAGCCGGAACAGAACTATCTGAACCAGGAGCTTAGGCAGAATATTGACCAGGCGATTGCCGAGCTGCCAGACAACTATCGCGACGTGATTTATCTCAGATACATCGAGGATTTATCCTATCAGCAAATTGCCGAAGCCTGCGGGCTGCCGGTTTCAACCGTTGAAACCCGGCTTTTTCGGGGCAAGAAGCAACTGCAAAAAAATTTGCTGCGCCTAATGCAGGCCAACTAAATTTTCAGTGCGTTATGCACAAAAATAGCAAGAAAGGAGATGAATGGCAATGGCTAAGCAGAACCGATGGCAACAACCATGGCAATCAGATGAAGATTTTGAACTGCTGCTGCAACAAAGCCTTTCTGCCATTCAGCCTCCGGCAGATTTTTCCAATCGTGTAATGGCGGCTGTTCACCAGGAGGCGGCCAAAGCCAAGGTTGTGCCTTTGGCTCCGGCTACGTCAGCTAAAAAGCGGCGCTTTGGCCCCAGTTTTTGGCCGGGGCTTGGCACCATTGCCGCCAGTTTGGCGCTGTTCTTATGGACGGCGCTGGCCTTGCCTGGCGATAACGCCAATGCGCCAGGCGTATTGCCCTCAATAGGCGGCAACAGGATTCAGGTGGCCGAGCTTAACCTCTTAGCTAAACCTCAGCTGCCGGATACAACAGCGCCTAAGCAGGCTGCGGATGCGCAACAAACTGTTGAACAAACGGCTAATGCTAACCAGACCGAAGAGCCAGCACAACTTCCCCGAGAGGCTGAACAGCCTGGTGCAGCTCAAACGCCTGGCAACGCAGACCAGCCAAACCCAGCAGTTCAGCCAACAAACGCAGTTAACCCCGATGAGCAAAACACCCCAACCGCCCCGGAAGACAATGAATCCGGCGCCGGCGAGTTGATTTTGCCCCGGGCAGCCTTTGGTACAGAGGCCCAAGGCACCTTAGCAGTGCGCTTGCTGGCCGAAGTGCCGGAAAGCCGGATTTACACTCCTGCTATCAACAGACGCGGCAGCATGGCCAGTTTTTATACTGCCGACGAGGAGAATGTTTATAGCTGGCGCGTCAGCTTGTCCACAGCTGATTCGCCAGAGATAGCCTTAGTAACTTCTCGTAGCTCTATTGATGATATGGACTCACTGTTGGTCAAAACCACAGCGCCCTGTGATGCAACGACCTTGGTACCATCGCCTGACAACACCATTATTGCGCAAAACAGCCCTGACGGCCTGTGGATTTCTCTGGCGGAGGGCGAGGTATACAGCTTATCGGAAGAGGCCGGCGGCAGCCTGCTTGCCTGGTCGCCAGATTCTTCCAAGCTGTTGTTCACCAACAGCCAGGGGCAGCTCTTTATGGGCTATCCTCTGGAAAAGCGCATTTATCAGATTACGGATCTGTCCGTGGAGGACGTCTGCTGGAGTACGGATAACCAGACAATCATCTTTTTGGCAACCAACAACGGACAAAACGCCTTGTATATTGCTGAACTGATTTAACCACAAGGAGAGCGCTTAAAGGCGCTCTCCTTGGTTATTGCTCCGCGTTAGGCGGCTTAAAATTTTTTATCTTTTTTACAAAATTTATCAAAAAAACTGCTTGACTATCCCAGCCTTTTGTGTTATTATATTAAAGTACTCTTAATACTTGCGGATGTGGCGGAATTGGCAGACGCGCTAGATTCAGGTTCTAGTGAGGGTTAACTTCGTGGGGGTTCAAGTCCCTTCATCCGCACCAAACGGTGCAAATTTGAACACAAAACCAAGGTTTTACTTTGTTAAGAAGACAGTGATTCTTGTAGTCAGATTTGCCAAATAATTTAATCCCTGCTGGTTATAAAAACTGGCAGGGATTTTTTTTTGCTATAAAAAATTTTTTCTGACAATACTATACAGAAAATTTTTTATTTTGCCAAACTTTTTGCCCCACTTCTGCGTCTTATATTATAGAACACACAGAAAGGAGGTACTCCAAGTGGCGGTTTTGGTTACACACCTGGAAAAATATCAGAAAGGAGAGGCCGGCGTGAAACCCACGACATTAAAGCTGGAGGCCTATCTGGTTCAGGAACAGGCCCGGTTTTATCGCCTGGCTTACAGCTATCTGCACAACAAGGATGAGGTCCTGGATGCGGTGCAAACAGCCATCTGCCGGGCATTAGAGCAACGCGGCAAGCTGCGCGACAAAGAACTGCTTAAAAGCTGGTTTATGCGGATTCTGGTCAACACCTGCCTGGATATGCTCCGGCAGAGAAAACGCGTATCGTTAATCGCGCCGGAGGACTTGACAAATAGCAGCTATGAAGATCCCCTGCCGGAAGATGAAACGCTTGCCGAGCGGATAAACAGGCTTTCTCTGGAAGAACAAACTATCATCAAACTGCGCTTTTATGAGGATTTGAGCCTTAAAGAAATCAGCCTGATTACGGACACTAATTTAAGCACTGTAAAAACCCGGCTTTACAGTGCGCTGAAAAAACTGCGTATATCATTGGAAGGAGCGATGATTGAATGAACGAATTAAAAAACGCCAGAAACGATTATGAGGCAACCCCCATCCCGCAGGAATTGGACGCTCTGGTGCGCGCCTCAATCCGGCAGGGCAGGAAAAATTACCGGCAGCGTTATCTGAAAATCAGCCTCGCCACCGCCGCCGCCTGTTTCGCCGTGCTTTTCGGCACGCTTAACCTTTCGCCCACAGCGGCGGCAATAGCAGCGGATATGCCGATTTTAAGCGGTCTGTTCAAAATTTTAACCATTCAAAATTTTCAGCAAACACAAGACGGCATTGACTTTCAGGTGAGCGTTCCGGAAATACAAGCCTCTGGCCCGCTGGCCCCGCAGATTAACGCCGCTATTCAGGAAGAGGTGGACAGGCATTTGGCCAAAGCCCGCCAGGATTGGGCCGATTATTCCGAGGCCTTTTTGGCAACCGGCGGCACGAAAGCTGAACTGGCGGAACGGAGAATGGATGTGATAGTGGATTATGAAATTAAAAGCCAAACCGACACCACGGTTTCTTTTGCGGTGTATCTTGGCGAATGTTGGGTTGCGGCATACGAGGAGAGTTATTATTATAATTTAGATTTGCAGAATAACCAGCCAATTACTCTGCAAATGCTTTTAGGCGACGACTGGGTGCAGATTTGTAATGAATCCATCCAGCGCGGCATCGCGGCCAGCGTGGACGAAACGGGATTCTCTTACTTTTTCCCGGCGGAAGAGGGCGGATTTGCAGGCGTGGATGAAAACACCGCCTTTTATATCCGGCCAGACGGCGTACCGGTTGTTACCTTTGCCAAATACGAGATTGCCGCCGGCGCGGCCGGAACACCGGAGTTTCCCATTACAACCGAGTGAACAAGCCGCCGTTTTTAATCACTTTAGCGTGCGCCGACCGCTCAAGTGTTCACGAAAAAGAGGTTACTGATTCAAACAGTAACCTCTTTTAATTTACCTTATCCAGAACGTGTTATAGAGCAGGTTATTGAAAAGCCCAACCCTTGCGACGCGCCCTGCACAAGGCTTTTCTCTGGTGGAGGTGGCGGGAGTTGAACCCGCGTCCGCAAGAGAACCCATCAGACTTTCTACGAGCGTATTTTGTTGCCAAATCTTACGGTTTCAAGAGCAGCAAACAAATCTTCAAAACCGCCAGCCCAAAATTTTTCTGCCAGCGCCGCCGGGCAGGCGGCGCCAGAATAGCTTGCATGGATGACCTCTTTGCCCCGGCCGGCAAGCTGGGCCCAGGCAGAGGTAGCGATTAAGCTGCTAAAGCTAAATTGTTTCTGTTGCCATTTAAAAATGACTTTTGCCATAGTTTAACGGGCTGATGACGTCCCCGGCTCGCTTATCCAACCAATCCTTCCCACGTCGAATCCAGAAAACACCCCCGGATTTTATTTCTTATATAATTACAATTATTATTGGCGAAATCCTCCGGTTTTTAAGCAGATTTTCTCACCAATTTTTCGACACTTTAAAACAGTATCGGCCTAAAAATCCCGGCTGCGCTCTTTCAGACTGCGCTCAATCTGCCGCTTGCTGTCGCGCTCGGCCATAGCGTCGCGCTTATCGTAAAGCTTTTTGCCCCGCGCCAGCGCCAGTTCCACCTTAACCAGCGCCCGGCTGAAATAAAGCCGCACCGGCACCAGCGTCAGGCCCTTTTCGCGTACAGCGGCATAAAGCCGGGCAATCTCCGACTTATGCAGCAGCAGGCGGCGCGGGCGTTTTTCTTCATGATTGTTAATATTGCCAAAGGCATAGGCGCTGATATGCAGATTATACAACCACAGCTGACCATTTTCAATGCGGGCGTAAGCGTCCTGCAAACTGCCCTTGCCGGCGCGCAGTGATTTAACCTCGGTGCCGCGCAACTCTATGCCCGCCTCGTATTTTTCCAAAAAATTATATTCATGACGCGCCTTGCGATTATCAATAATTGTTCGGGAATTAGCGCTCATGCCTGCACCTCCTCAAAGGTAATCCGCCGCTCCAGCAAATCAACCGCCGTCAGGCGCACCTGCACCTCATCCCCCAGGGTATAACTGCGCTCGCGGCCTTTCAGCAGCATAATCGGCTCAATATACTGATATTCGTCCGCTGGCAGACTAAGCAGCGGAATGTGGCCCTCAATACCGTTAGGCAGCGCCACATAAAGCCCCTTGGCCGTCAGCCCGGAAACCCGCGCCGCAAAGATTTCACCAATTTTATTCTGCATAAACAGGCAACACTTCATTTTGATAGCGGCGCGCTCAATTTCTTCCGCCGCCAGTTCCCGTTCTGAAGACTGCCTGGCCGCGGCCTCCACATAGGCCAGCTGCTTTTGCGGATTGGCCGGCAGCAGGGCCGGATTTTCCCGGCCGCTCAAAAACTGCTTAACCACCCGGTGAACCAGCAAATCCGGATAGCGCCGAATTGGCGAAGTAAAGTGGCAGTAATATTTGGCCGCCAGCCCAAAATGCTCCCCCTGCTTGGCGGCATAGGCGGCATGGCTCATACTGCGCAGGGCAGTCAGCTGCACAAAATCCGCCATTTCGCTGCCCTCTACCTGGCTAAGCAACTGCTGTACGGCCTTGGGCGTCAAGTCCGGCCCGGCGGGCAGCGGCTCCAGCGAGAGCGCCGCCAGCGCCTCGTTCAGCATCTCCAGCCGCTCGTCAGTCGGCCCCTCGTGCACACGATAAACCAGCGGCAGACGCAAACGCCAAAAGTGCTCGGCTACTGTTTCGTTGGCCGAAAGCATAGCCTGTTCAATCATTTTCTCGGCCAGACGGCTGCTGCGTCTGCCAACGTCAACCACCCGTCCCTGTTCGTCCAGCTTAACTTTCAGTTCCGGAAATTCAAAATCCAGCGCGCCCCGGCGGTGGCGTTTGCGCGCCAAAATCCGCTGCAAGGCCGCCAAATCCTGCAACATCGGCAAATGCGCCGCCAGTTCGTTCCGCGCCGCTTTATCTTTATCCAGCAGGGCGGCGTTGACGGTGTCATAATCCAGCCGTTGGGCAACTTTGATAACGCTTTGATAAATATCATGGCTGACCAGGCGGCCGCGCGGCGTATACTCCATATCACAGGCCAGCGCCAGCCTGTCCTGACCAGCGTTCAGGCTGCAAATACCGTTGGAAAGTTCGCAGGGCAGCATCGGCAGCACCCTATCCGGCAGATAGATACTGGTGGCGCGGGCAAAGGCTTCCTGCTCCAAAGCGGAACGCAGAGGCACATAATGGGCCACATCGGCAATCTGCACGCTCAAAAAATAATTGCCGTTTTCCAGACGGCGGCAATAAACCGCGTCGTCAAAATCCCGGCTGTCCACCCCGTCAATCGTAACCAGCGGCAGCTCCCGGCAATCCCGGCGGCCTGCCAACTCCTCCGGCCGCACCTGTTGGGGAGCGGCGGCGGCCTCCTGCAAAACATCCTCCGGAAAATCACCCGGCGCGCCAAACTGGCGGATAATCAGCTGCATATCCTCGCCGGAGCCGTCAACCAGCTTTTGGGGATCAACACGCTGCAAAACCCGCAGAACCCGACCGGCGATGCGACTTTCACGCGTGATATTATTTTCGTCCAGGCTGCCGAAAACAGCAACCTCCACCCAATCCGAACCCTGCGCCGCACCGACAAAATCCCGGGGAATGAAAATATCCGGCCAACCGGGGCGATGCGTGCGCACAAAACCGTAACCGGCGGCAGCCGCCATAAAAAAGCCCTGCAAAACATGGCCGCCGCGTTTGCGCTCTTTGTCAGTCTGCCGGCTGGCCGATTTACGGCGCCGCTCCTTAGCAATTTTGGCCTCAACCCGACCAGCCGCCTTTTCTAAACTGCTCTTGCTTTGTGAACGTTTTCTCATAACACACTCACCCCCTCCGGTGTAGCCAGCCAGGTTTTGGTAGCCGCCAAAGCCTGTTCCAAAAGTTCGTCCACCGGCAATCCGGCCTCCATGGCCTGCGCCTCGGCCAGGCGCGGCCTGATTTTGGGATGAGCCGGCAAAAACACCGTACAGCAATCTTCATAGGGGCGGATTGAAATGTCGTAAGTGCCAATCTGTTTGGCCCGGGCCATAATCTCTTCCTTATCAAAGCCCACCAGCGGCCGCATTACCGGCATCCGGCAAACCTCGTTAATCACATACATACTCTCCAGGGTTTGGCTGGCCACCTGGCCGACGCTCTCGCCGGTATAAATTGCCAGACCGGCGTTGCTTCGGGCAATTTTTTCTGCCAGACGAAACATAAAACGCCGCATTATGGTAATGCCGTATTCTTCCGGGCAGGCGGCGTGGATCGCCTTTTGAATTTCTGTAAAATGCACGCAATGCACCTTAAACTCGCCGTTTTGCCAGCAAGAAAGTTTGCGCGCCAAATCCATCACCTTTTCCTGCGCGCGCTCGCTGGTAAAAGGAAAACTTTCAAAGTGAACCGCCTGCACCGTAACGCCGCGCTTCATCGCCAGCCAGGCTGCCACCGGGCTGTCGATACCACCGGAGAGCATTACAACCGCCCGGCCGCCGGTGCCAACCGGCATACCCTTAGCGCCAGGCCAGCTGCCGCAGTAAACATAGGCGGCTTCGTCGCGCACCTCCACCTGCAAAATGTTTTTTGGGTGGTTCATCTGAGCGGTGTATTTATCGCCGGTCTGCTCAAAAATATAATTGCCCACCTCGCGGCTGATTTCCGGCGAGATCAGCGGGAAACTTTTATCCGCCCGGCGGCTTTCCACCTTAAACTCGCCGCCCGCCGGCAGAGCCTGTTCCAACACCCTTAGGGCCGTTTTCTGGATCTGCGGCAGTTCTTTGGTGGCAAACTGCACCGGGCAGATGGCATAAATACCAAAAACCCGGCTCAAACGTTCGCGCAGCGGCGACAACTCGTCCGCCGAGAGCAGCGGCACAATAATCCGCCCGCGGGTACTGCGCACCTTGCGGCTGGGCAGGTCAGAGATCGCCTGCTCAATATTCTGCACCAGCTGACGGATAAATAAATTTTTATTCTTACCTTTCAAGCCCAGTTCGCCGTATTTAATCATCAACAACTGCTGTGGCTGGCCTGTCTTTATCATATTATACCTCTCAAATCCTGCACCGAACGGCAAACCGCCTGGGCCGCCAATTCTGCCTCCTGGGTGGTGTTCAAATGGGAAAAGCTAAAGCGCAGCGTGCCCTCAATCAGGTTGCGCCGCATCCGCATAGCGCGCAGGACGTGGCTTAAAGTATCTTTATGGGCGGAACAGGCCGCCCCAGCCGACACATAAATTCCCTGCTCCTCCAGCATATGCAGCAAAACTTCGCTTTTAACGCCGTCAAAGGCAATGCTCAGAATATGCGGCAGCCGCTCGGCGGCCCGGCCGTTGATATGCCAGCCGTCCAGACCTTTTAGCCCCTGCAAAAACGTATCATGAACCTGTTTCACCTGTTGATAGCGTTCTTCCATTTGCGTCTGGGCCAGCCTGGCCGCCAAACCCAAAGCGCAAATGCCCGGTGTGTTTTCGGTGCCGGAGCGCAAACCGCCCTCCTGCCCGCCGCCGTTGATAAATGGCGGAATCCTAAGCCCCTGACGAACATAAACAAAACCCACGCCTTTGGGCGCGTGCAGCTTGTGGCCGCTGCCCGTCAGAAAGTCAACGCCCAGCTCGCTTACATTGATCGGGATTTTGCCCAAGGCCTGCGAGGCGTCGACGTGCAGCAAAACCTGGCTGCGCTTGGCGTCAATAGCGCGGCGCAAATCGGCAATCGGCTGGACGGTGCCGACCTCGTTGTTCACCAACATAATACTGGCAAAAACCGTGTCCGGCCGCATCATATTTTGCACAACGCCTGGATTAATCCTCCCGCTGGTTTCCACCGGTATCAAGTCGAAGTCATAACCCAGCTCCAGCATGGCGCGCACCGTCTGGATAACCGATTGATGCTCCAGAGCGGAAATCACCATATGCTTGCCGCGCCGCGTCCGAATTTTCATCGCGCCGCGCATCGCCATATTGTTGGACTCGGTGGCGCCGGAGGTGAAAATAATTTCCTGCGGCTGCGCGCCAATCAGCGCCGCCACCTGTTCCCGGGCCTGTTTAACCGCCCGCTCGGCCGCCAGGCCGCGCCCATACAGAGCAGAGGGATTGCCGTATTCCTCGCACATCATCTTCCGCGCCATCTCCGCCACCTCGGGCAAAACCTGGGTGGTGGCGGCGTTATCAAAATAAATTTCCTGCATAATCAAACCTAATTCCTGTCTTTATATTTATATTTATTTGTTTTTACCCTCTCCGTCAACCGACTTATGCCGGTTGACACCTCTCCCACAGGGAGAGGCAGGTCTTTTCGGCCTGTAAGCCTTGGCTCTCCCCTTGGGAGAGCTGGCTATTTGTGTTAGCAAATAGACTGAGAGGGCGCGAACTTGCTATAACAATTTTTTTATCAATGTTCCCTACTCTGGCCGCAGGTAAAACAGCGCCACACACCCCGGCCCCAGATGCGTACCCACAGTAGGCCCGATTTGCGAAAAGACGACCTCGCCCAGTTCCAGTTCCTGCCGCAGCTGCTCCAACAGCCGCCGAGCGCTGTCTTCCTGCACAATATAGCTGACAAACAGCGTCGTCTGCCGAAAATCCAACCCGTCCTGTTTAACCCGGGCCGCCAGCCAGGCCAGCGCCTTGGCCATACCGCGCACTTTCTGGGCGACCTCCAAAGAGCCGTCCGGGCAAATATTAATTACCGGCTTAATATTCAACGCCGTAGCCACCGTGGCGGCTGTGCCGCTGATACGGCCGCCCCTAGCCAGATAGGTCAGGTTATTAATCGCCCCATAACCCTGCGAGCGGGCCACCAACCCGGGCATCGCCGCCAGCAGTTCGCCAAAGCTGCAACCGCCGGCCGCCAGCCGGGCCGCCGCCAGCACAACCGCGCCCTCGCCCAGGGTGGCGCTTTTAGAGTCCACCACCGCCACCCGATCCTGCGGATAATCGGCAAACAACAGGCGCAAACTGTCATAACAGCCGGAAAGAGGCTCGGCAATAGTAATAATCAACACCTGATTACCGGCGGCCAGTTCCGCGTCCACCGCATTCTGATAGCGGCCAATCGCCGGATACGAGGTGGTGGGGAACTCCCGGCCAGCCGTCAGCCGCTGATAAAAGTCGTCTGTACTCAATTCTTCCTGATCGTCATAGGTGGACTCGCCAAAACTTATGTGCATTGGCATAATCAAAATTCCGTACTCTTCAACCAACTCTGCCGGTAAATCACAGGCACTATCAGCAATAATTTTTATCATCAGGCTTGTTTACCCCTCCCGTTTTAAGCTCCTCTTAAAGTTCTTCAGCCATTTCCTCACTGCGCCGGGCACAGGCCCGGCAGGCTTCTTCCACCAGGCCGGGCAGGCCGCCGCCCGCGTCCTCCGCCGCAAAAGCCGCCAGCGCCGCCGCCGTTGTACCCCCTTTGGAGGTAACCTGCCGGCGCAGTTCAGCCAGAGGCACGTCCGGCTGGTTCTCCAGCAGACGGCCAACGCCGATCGCCGTCTGGCGCGCCAAAAGCTCGGCCACCTGTGGGGCAAGCCCCAGCTTTGCCCCCGCCGCCGCCAAAGCCTCGGTGAAATAATAATAATAAGCCGGGCCGCTGCCGGAAACGGCGGTCAGCGCGTGAATATCCCGCTCATCCAGCCAGATAAAGCGGCCCACCGCCGCAAAAACCTGTTCCGCCAGGCTTTTGTCCCCGGCTGTTGCCAAGCGGCCAGCCATCAGTCCGGAAATCGCCGCCCCCACCGCCGCCGAGGTGTTGGGCATGGCGCGCACCAGCGCCAACCCAGCCGGCAGACGCTGTTCATACCAGGCCAAAGGCAGCCCCGCGGCAATGGTTAAAATCAGTTTGCCGTTGGTGTTTTCCAGCAAAGGAGCCAAATCAGCCAAAAGCCCGGCCATGTTCTGCGGCTTAACGGCCAGCAGCAGAACATCCGCCCGGGCCGCCTCCGCCAGGCTGGCAGCGGCAGCCCCGCCGACCTCTCCGGCCAAAGCCTGCGCCTTAGCCGGCGTTACATCATAAAAACACAGCTGCAAACTGCTGCCGCGGGCGGCCAGCCCACGGCCAATCGCCGAGGCCATATTGCCGCTGCCTAAAAATGCCAGAGTTTTATTCATCTTAACAGTTTACCTCCCGCCCCAATAGCTTATTTGTTATCAATCTGTTTACTGCCCCACCCGGTTAAAGGCGTCCAGCGAGTGTTCAACTTTCAGAGGTTGATCCACCTCCAGCCCGCTGGGCAGATAATTAAGCGGTTCGCCCTCCGCCAAAAGCTGCACGCTGTCAATCTGGCGGTACGGCGCAAGCGTGGCCAGCAGACTGTCCAGCAGCAATTTTTCCTGCGTACTGCTGGACAGTCTTTGCAGCCCGGCGCTGAAGTTAAGCGTCAGCACGCCGTCCTGCAAGCTGATACCCAACAACTGCAAATCATCCACCAGCGCCAGCGCAGAATATACGCCGCTGCCCTCCGGCGGCACACCCGCCCAGGCGCTCAACAGCGCCGTGAAGAACTCTTCCCCGGCCTGTCCTTTATCCATAGCCGTCAGCGGCAGGGCCAGCGGCACCAGATACATTGCCTGACCGTCCACAAAATAGACATACGAGCCGTCCGCGCCGCCGCCAAAATCGTTCACCGCCTGCGCCTGATAAGCATCTTCCAGCAAAGGCTGATCGTTATAATAAAGCCGCACCGCCGCCGTCGTACCGTCCTGCTCTAAAAGCTCCATATTAACGGTGCTCCAAAAGGCCTGCAAGTTCACGTCCTCCAGCGCCAGAGACACATCGCCAGTCAGGTGAATATTCACCGTACCGTCTGAAAAATATAAATCTTTCATTTTAACGCCCTGCGGGATTACCGGTTCCACAAAAGAATCCGGCGGGCCGGCCAGCAGCTTTTCCAGCGCAATCCAGATTGTATCGCGGCTGGAATTGATACCATAAACCAACGGCACCAAAACATCACAGCCCTGGGCCTTAAAGAAGGCCGTAACCGAAGACTGCGGCTGCTGCGAAATCAAATCCGGCGTAAGCTCGCCGCGGCCGGGATTATCCGACGGCTTCGGCTGGCAGCCGGCCAGCAGCAAAACCCCCAGCATTATCAGCCCCCAAAGCAGGGGCCTGTTTTTGGCAAAAATTTTCATAAAACATCCTCTTGCAGATAATAAACGGTCTGAAGGCCGCATATAGTTTTTTAACTTTATATTTATATTATTATAGCATATAAAATCACAGAACGCAAGCCGCAGAAAGGAGCCGAAATGAACTTTAATACAAACTTTAAAAGACAAAACCTATTTAAGCAGATTATAACCCTGCTTTGCCTGGCGCTGCTGCTGGCCGCCGGCTGGCACTGGCTGAACAGCCGGCAGCAAAGCGACCTTTCTTTTCTGCTGCCCATTTATCAAAACGGGCAGGAAATCCAACCCGCCGCCATCATCAGCGAAGACGGCCAGGTGTTGCTGCCGGTGCGCGCCATCGCCCAGCAAAACGGTTGGCTCTGCCAGCAAACACAGCTCAAAGACGAAGACAAAAAACAAACCGCGCCAGCCGCCTGCGGCTCCATGCTGCTGTTAAACCAGACCGCCGCCCAAACGCCCCAGGCCGCGGTGATCTGCTGGTACGGGCAGGAGCAGCAGCCGGCCAGTCTGGGCGTTTGGCTGGTGGCGGAAAATGTCGGCCAACTGCTTAGCCTCTCCGCGCCTGGCCGTTTTTATCAGGACGAATTATACCTGCCGGAGGATTTTTTCACCGCCGCTTTCGGCCTTAGCCTTAAACTTGACGAAAGTGGCCGCGCCAACCTGATTGGGCCGGAGGAAGCCGCACCGGCGCCGCAAAGTTGATGACAAAAATTAACAGCAAATTAAAGAAATTTTATTGGTAAAAAGACTTGACAAACAGCGCTTTTTTGCTTATAATAATTATGGTGCAGGGATAAAGTTAAGAATTTCTGCATACAATAAGGCCACACAAGGCTTTGCATGTATGTTTTACCTCCGAGAACGACGGGGTAGTAAAAATGTAGAATATCGTTCATGTGTATGATGGATCCCTCCTGGCTCGATTATCTTCGATTGCCTGGGAGGGTTTTTCAATGGTTACACTATTTTAGGCTCGATTGGCAAGGAGAAACCGCGATGAGGATAATTTCCATTGACAAAAACCTGGCCGATACCATGTGCCAGATTGATCCGGAAATGCTGATGAATAAACAGGGGCGTCCTTGTCTGCTGGTTTTAAGGCTGCGCTATAACGGCCGCCGGCAGGATTTTGCGGTGCCGTTTCGCTCCAACATCCCGCCAGCCGAGCAAAAAGACAATTACTTCGCTTTGCCGCCCCGCCACACCACCCGGCCAAGGCACCGCCACGGCCTGCATTACTGCAAAATGTTCCCCATTCGCAAAAAATATATCCAAAAATTTTACATAGATAACAACCCCGGCCTGCAAAGGGCGGACAAAATTATTCAAAAGAACGAAAAACAGATTATCGCCCAGGCCCAGGCTTATCTGGACCGCTATTCTCTGGGGCTGCGCTCAATCTACGCCACCAATATTGACCGGCTGATCAACTTCCTGGAGGATTTGGAGCAGGAACAGGTGGCTTAGGCTTATTTTTTCAGTTCATCCAAAGTCAGCGAAAACGAAGGCACAAAATTTTCCATAAAATACGCCACCTCCGGAAGGTCGGCGTATTTTTTCATTTTCTCCGCCGTCGCCGTATAGGCCACCTCAAACTCGCGGTTACCGCAATTAAGCTCTTCCGCGCATTTCAAATAGGCGCAAAGCTTATCGGCAATATGCACCAACTCCTCTTCCGGCGAGGGCTGGGGCAGCAAAACCTGCCGAAAGTCCCCTTGCAGCTCTGCCGGCAGCTTGCGGGCCAGTTCGTCAACCGCCGCCTCCTCCAGCGCATGGAACACCCGTTCAATCTCGCCGTTGGCATACTTAACCGGCGTGGGCAGATCACCGGTAACCGTTTCGCTCACGTCATGATAAAGCGCCAGCAAAGCCACCCGCCCCTCGTCCAGCTGGCCGCCGAAAAGCCGGTTTTTGATCACCGCCAGGGCGTGCGCCACCACCGCCACCTGCCAGCTGTGTTCCTGGGTGTTCTCCTCGTAGGTGTTGCGCATCAACCCCCAGCGTTTAATCAGGCGCAATCTGCTGATATAAGCAAAAAAATGAAACATAGCCGCTCCATAAATCTGAAAAAATTTTTTATGCCCTTTATTATAACAGATTTATCGTTAATTAGCAAACCAATTTTGCTAAAAAATATTGTAATCACTGGCAAAATATTTTATAATTATAAATATATTATAAATATGGAGGAACCAAACTATGGCAAATATCATTACCCGTTTTGCCGATATTATGTCGGCCAACATCAATTCTGTACTCAGCAAGGCCGAGGCCAAAAACGCTGATAAACTGCTGGAAAAATACATCGCCGACGCCAGACGCGATTTGGAGCAGCTGAAAAGCGAAACCGCGGCGGTAATCGCCGAAGAAATGGCCCAGGGGCGCAAGCTGGCCGACTGCGAGGCGGATATAGCCAAATACGGCCAATATGCCGAGGCCGCAGTGCGCGCCGGCAACGACGACGACGCCCGCAAATTTTTGACCTATAAACAGCAGGAAACCGCCAAATTGGCGAATTTGCAGGCCAGCTATGCCGCCGCCAAGGAGAACTCGGAGAAAATGCGCCTGATGAGCCAAAAACTGACCGAGGAAATTAACGCCGCCGGCAGCAAAATGGCCGAACTGAAAGCCAAAATGAGTATGGCGCAAAGCCAGGAAAAAATGCAGCAGCTTAACCAGCGCCTTGGCGGGGCCGGCAGCAGCCTGAACAATATGGACGGCCTTTTTGACGCGGTGCAGAAGCGAATCGACACCATCGACGCACAGGCCCAGCTTAATCAGGATCTGGACCCGGAGGCGGAACGTCGCGAGCTGGAACGCAAATATGCCGGCGGCGGCGCGGGCGGCGCCAACTCGGTTGACGACGAATTGGCCAAGCTGAAAGCCATGATGAATAACTAGCCATGCCGGAAAACGCCAATCAACCGCCCCGCAGTTATATCTGCGCCAACTGCGGCGGCGGCATACGCTATGATATAAGCAGGCAGCAGCTGGTTTGCGCAAGCTGCGGAACCCCCGCGCCCTTTCCGCTGAACAGCACGCCCCCCACAGAACACCCCTACGCCGCCCAGGCCGTAAACGCCAGCCATCGGGTTGCCCAGGCCGAAACTATGGAAATATCCTGCCAGAACTGCGGCGCGCAGGTGATGTTCAGCGCCCACCAAACCGCCACCTGCTGCCCAATGTGCGGCTCGGCGCACATCAACGCCGCCCGCCAGGCCGAGGGCATACCCCCGGACGGCATTATTCCTTTTAAGGTGGACCAGTATCAGGCGCAGGAGGCTTTCCGCAAGTGGGTACGCAGCCGCTGGTTCGCCCCCAACAGTTTGAAGAAATCCTATCAGGAGGGCAAGTTGACGCCGGTCTATCTGCCCTACTGGACTTTCGACGCCCAGGCGCAGGCCAATTATCAGGGGCGCGGCGGCCGGGTACGCCATATCCGCCAGGGTAAGCAAACCCGCACCACCATTGACTGGTATCCCGTCAGCGGCACGGTGCGGCAAAGCTTTGACGATATTCAAATCTGCGCCTCGGCCAACAGCCAGCGGCAGCTGGCCGGCGAAATCCAGCCCTTTGGCACCAGCCGCGGCTGCAAGCCTTACGACGTGGCCTATCTGGCCGGCGCGCAGGCCGAACATTACGCTCTGCCCTTAGATGACGGCTACCGCCAGGCGCAACAGCAAATGGAGGCCGAACTGCACGCCGCCGCCACCAGCCAAATTCTGGGGCGCGGCTTTCAACAGGCCTCAATTACCCGCTTGAACCCCAGCTACGCCAACGTTACTTACAAACAGGTGCTGCTGCCGGTTTGGCTGGCCGCGTTCACCCAGGGCGGCAAAAGCTGGCATTATGCCATCAACGGCGAAACCGGCAAGGTCAGCGGCGAACGCCCCTATTCCGCCGTCAAAATTGGCGCGGCGGTGTTGCTGGCGCTGTTGATCTGCGCCCTGATTATTCTGCTCTTCAGTGGCGAAAGCTACGCCGCCGAACTCCCGGCCGCGCTCAACCAAACAGCCGGCCTGCTCGGCCCGGCTGATACCGCCGCACCGCTTATCGAAGCAACCAAGTATCTAATCCAAACATAATAACAGGAGGCGCTCTCAATGGGATTTTTTGGACAGGGCCGCTCCACCGTCGAGTGGCAGGAAACCCGCCCGGATTTATTATTTTATAAATGGAAAGAAAACGAACTGAAAAAAGGCTCCAAGCTGATTATCCGCCCCGGCCAAAAGGCCGTCTTTTACGCTAATGGCCGCGTGGAGGGTGTTTTTGAAGAGCCGGGAACTTATGACATATACAGCGAGATTGTGCCTTTTTTATCCAGTCTGCAAGGAATTTTGCAGCTACGCAGTGATACCGGCCTGCGCGCCGAAGTATATTTCGTCAACGCCAAAGAACTGCTGTTGAAGTGGGGCACGCGCCAGCGGATTATGATCCCCACCGACGCGGCTCCCGGCGGCGTGCCGGTGGGCATGAACGGCACTCTGGTTATCGAATTTAAGGACTATCTGAAATTTATTGAACGGATTGCCGGCGTTAAACAAACCTATTCGCTGGGCGATATATCCGACCGGATTATGGGCGAGCTGAACCCGGTTTTGACCGAGTCCATCCTGAACGGCCAAACCCAGGTGGGCGTGAACGTGCTGTTCAGCCTGCAACAAAACAACCGCTCGCTAGCCCGGCGTATTCAGCAGGAGTTAGACAAAGAACTGCTGGATATTGGTTTTGGCGTACGCGATTTTAACATCGTCGGCATTAATTATCCGCCGGAGGTTCAGCGCATGGCCGAGCGCGTGGCCGCGCAGGCCTTTGTGGGTGACGTTGGCCGTTATGCGGCGATTAACGCGGCCGACGGCATGGCCAACAGCCAAGGCGGCAATGTGGCCGGACTGGCCGCACAATTTGCGGTGGGCGCGCAAATGGCCCAGCAAATGAACAACGCCTTTAACAACAATCCCCAGCCCCAGCAACAACCGGCGGCAGCGCCGGCCGGCGACCGCTTTTGCCCGCATTGCCGGAAAATGGTGTCCTCCAAATTCTGCCCGGACTGCGGCACGCAAACCGTTTAATCATTATGTCAAATAATACGTCAAAAAAAATTGCCACCCCCAGCGTTACCCGTTCGCTTATGCAAGCCCACCAGATCAGCGCCAAGAAAAGTTTGGGCCAGAATTTTATTATTGAACCGCAGGTCATCGCCAATATCGTGGCCGCCGCCGGCTGCGACGCGCAGGATCTGGTGCTGGAAATCGGCCCGGGGCTGGGCAGCCTGACGCAGGCGCTCTGCGCCGCTGCCGGGCAGGTTATCGCACTGGAGATTGACCAAAGCCTGCTGCCGGCCCTGCGGCAAAGTCTGGCCGATTGCCCCAATCTGCTGCTGCTGCATGCCGACGCGCTGCAAACAGATTTACAGCAGCTTTTAGCCGAACACCGCGCCGGCAATCTGCGCCCCGGCTTTTTGGCCGTCGCCAACCTGCCCTACTACATCACTACGCCGCTGCTGCTGCGCTTTTTGGAACAACCCGCGCTCCCCTGGCGGCGGCTGGTGTTTATGGTGCAAAAAGAGTTGGCCGAGCGCATGCAGGCCGCCCCCGGCAGCAAGGATTATGGCGCGCTCTCGCTGGCGGTGCAGTATCGGGCGCAGGCGCGGCTGGCTTTCAGCGTACCGCCCAGCGTTTTTGTGCCCCGCCCCAAGGTGGCCAGCGCCGTAATCGTGCTGGAGCGTCTGGAGGCTCCGCCGGTGCAGCCGCAGGATGAAGAATTGTTTTTCAAGCTGATTCGCGCCGGCTTTAATCAACGGCGCAAAACGCTGGCTAATTCTCTAAGCGCCGCCTTTTTAGATAAACCGCGGATTATGGCCGCCCTGGCCGCCGCCCAAATCGAACCGAGCCGCCGCGCCGAAACCCTTACGCTGAATGATTTTGCCCGCCTGGCCGATGAAATAAAGAAACTGACTGAATAAAGCAAGAATTATTAAGACATTACCCTGACCGCCTGCTATAATTAGACAAAAGGAGGTTTAACCAATGTTTGAACTAATGCTTGAATCAATGTCTAATCAGGCAGCCAGGCTTACCGCCCAAACCGTTAACCATATTGAAAGACTGATTGCAGACGGCGCGGACGCGGAACTCCTAAACCTGAACGCGCTGGCCAACACGCTGGGCTATTCGCCGTTTCATCTGCACCGCATATTCAGCCAAATCGCCGCCCAACCGCTGCACAGCTACATACGCCGCCGCCAGCTTACCGAAGCCGCCCGGCGTTTAGTCTTCAGCCCGCTGCCGCTGGCCGAGATTGCCCTGAATAGCGGCTATACCAGCCAACAGGCTTTCAGCCAGGCATTTAAAGCTATGTACAAATTGCCGCCAGCCAAATTCCGCGCCAGGCGGCAATTTTATCCCCTACAGCTGCCGCTGGCTATCCAGCAGCCAACCGAAGAACCAACCGCCCGTATGCTAATCCGCCCGGCCGGGCCGCAAAACATTGCCGCCTGGCTGCAACTGGCGCGCCAATCGGTAGCCGGTTACCCGCACTGGCGGCAGGCTGCATACTGCCGCCATTTACAGCGACACATTGCCCGGGGACAGGCCTGCATTTTAGCCGGTAATAACGGTCTGACCGGCGCGCTGGCCTTTTCCGCCGAATCTGGCGCGCTGGACTTTCTGGCGGTTTGCCCGCAGCGCCGCCGCCGTGGAGCGGCCAAACAAATGCTGCACTGCCTGCAGAGGGATTTGCTGCCCGGACGGCCTGTTTATACCACCACTTTCCGCGCCGGTGATCCGGCGGACAGCGGACAGCGAGAGGTTCTGCAACGTCTGGGCTTTCAGCCTGCCGATCTGCTGTATGAATTTGGCTACCCCACCCAGCGTTTTGTGCTGCCCAATCCAAGGCGGGTGATCAGCCATGCCTGAAAACTCGGAAACTATTCTTGGGCAGGATTTTAACCGCCGCCAGCTTTTGCTTTTTGCCCTGCCCACCCTGCTGATGATGCTGTTTTTGGGCTTATACACCGTTGTAGACACCCTTTTTGTGGCCCACTTTGTCAACACCGACGCTCTGGCAGCCGTTAACATCGTTACGCCGCTAATCAGTCTGGTGGTGGGGCTGGGAACCATGCTGGCCACCGGCGGCAACGCCGTTATTTCGCGCCAACTGGGCGAGGGACGGCCCAGGCAGGCCTGCCACAGCTTCAGCCTGATTATCTTCACCGGCGCGCTGCTCGGCCTGATTTTGGCGCTGCTCGGTTCGCTTTATCTGGAGCCGCTGCTGCAATTTCTGGGAGCCAGCGCCGGCATTGCCCGCTACGCCCGGCCATATCTGCGCATTTTGCTGCTCTTCTTCCCCGCCTATCTGCTGCAAACCATTTTCGCTAACCTTTTTGTAACCGCCGGCCACCCGGGGCTTGGTTCGCTGTTGGCCGTTGCCTCCGGTCTTTTAAATATCGCGCTTGATTACATCTTTATCGTCAAAATGCAAATGGGCGTTGCCGGGGCCGCCTGGGGCACCGGCTGCGGCTATCTGCTGCCCTCGCTGGCCGGTCTGCTCTTTTTCGGCCTGCGCCGGCAGGAAAATCTCCACCTCTGCCGCTGCGCCTGGCAGCCCGCCGTTATTGCTGAAAGCTGTCTGAACGGCTGTTCAGAAATGGTTGGCCAGCTGGCTACCGCCGTCAGCGTACTGCTTTTTAATCACACCATGCAGCGCCTGGCCGGTGATGACGGCGTGGCCGCCATCACCATTATGAACTACGCCCAGTTTTTGTTCAATACTCTTTATATTGGCTTTGGCATGGGCGTTGCGCCCATCATCGGCTATAATTATGGCAGCCGCAATTTTGGCCGCCTGCGCCGGATTATCGGCTGCTGTCTTGAGTTTATCGCCGCCGCCTCGCTGGCGAACTTTCTGTTGGCCTTTGGCGGTGGACAAATTTTGGTGCGGATCTTCGCCGGGCCGCAGGGCGAGGTTTTTCAGCTGGCCGCCGGCGGTTTCCAAATCTTCGCTGTCAGTTTTTTGTTTGGCGGGCTTAACATTTTCAGCTCGGCCCTGTTCACCGCCCTATCCGACGGCCAAACCTCCGCCCTGCTCTCTTTTCTGCGTACCTTTGGCTTTTTAACTCCGGCCATTCTCATCTTGCCGCAGATTTGGCAGCAAACCGGCGTTTGGCTGGCTATCCCCGCCGCCGAGGGGCTGACGCTGATTTTCTCGCTGTTCTGCCTGCATCGTCTGCAACGCCGCTTACCCTAAACAATACGCCCATTATAAAAAGACGCCACTTTCGGCGTCTTTTTATAATTTTAAAGCTTTTTGCGGGCAGCTATCGACACAGCGCATACACAAAATACATTCGGTGGCGTTTAGCCTGCGCCGGGAGTTGTTCGGCACATCAACGTTCATCGGGCAAAGCCGCCGGCATTTGCCGCAGGCAACGCACTTTTCTTCATCCAGTTTAACCCGCAGCAGCGCAAAATAACTCATCGGTTTCAAAAATACAGTAATCGGACAGATGTATTTGCAAAAAGCCCGGTTATCCCGGCAAAGATAGGCCAGCGCGATCCCCACCAGATAATAAAGCAGATTGCCGATAATAAAGCTCCACCACATAATCTCCACCAGATTGTCAACCCGCAACCAAAAAAGCGTAGCTACAAAAAGCAGCGAGGCAACAAAAACCAGATACCGCACCCAGCCCCAGCTCTTACGCGGCAACTGCGGCGTTTTAAAAGGCAGCAAATCTAAGACCATCGCCGTCCAGCAGGCATAGCCGCACCAGCCCCGGCCAAAAACCAGCGGCCCAAAGATTTTGGCAACGGCATAATGAATGGTGGCGGCTTCAAACACACCCAAAAACAAATAATACCAAAAGCCCTCAATCTGCATATTCTCCCGGCCAAGCAGGCCAATATAAACCAGCATATACAAGCCAATGGCAAACTGCACCACATTGCGCGCATATGGCCGCTTTTGACTGAACAGCGCCACGCCAAACGCCAGCGCCGTGCCGATATAGGAAAAATTAAACAAATAAAAACTGTTATCCAGCGCCAGCCAAAGGCCGACAGCCACGCCTTCAAACAAAAGCCACAGGCCAACGGCCAGACCATACCTTTGCCATAATTTACTCAAAAATAATTTCGTTTTTAATCACCTTGCCAATCACCCGCACCGCTGTTTTGCGCGTATCATAAATCTGGGGCAGGTGCTCCGGATTGGTAGACTGCGGCAGCAGGGTTACAATGTGGCCCTGGCGATGAAAACGTTTAACGGTGGCGTCGTTGTCGTCAATCATCACCACGGCGATCTCGCCGTTTTCCACAATATCCTGCTTGCGCACAATCAGCAGATTGCCCTCAAAAATGTGGGCGGCGTTCATGCTGTCGCCCTTAACGCGCAGGGCAAAGTATTCGCCGGCGCCGCCGACCTCCACCCAAATTGCGCCCTCCACCTGCTCTTCCGCATAAAGCGGCAGCCCGGCGGAAATCCGCCCCAAAATCGGCACCCGCCGGTTGGGCTGATACTCTAAAAAATCATTGTCCTGCCAACCCAAAAGTTCGCCCGGCGTGGTTTGCATGGCCGCGGCCAAACGCTCAATCCGCTCCATAGGGATGTTGGCGATCACCCCGTTTTCATAGCGGCTCAACGTTTGTCTGGTTACGCCAATGTGGCCGGCCAGCTCCTCCAATGTCAGGCCAAGCTGTTTGCGCCTGGCCTTAAGCTTACTGCCAGTCGTCATATAAATCACCTCTTGCCCGGCATTATACCACATTGTTCCGTAAAATGCAACAGTTTTTGCAAACTTTTTGCAGAAAAAAGTACTTGACAAGCAACTCATTTAGTGTTATATTTGTAACGTAAAAAGCAACTCAACAAACGCCAAGCGTTTGAAATACTTAACATTACGGAGGGTAGTATGATATGGACAAACAATCGCTTATGCAGTACCGGCAGTTATGCTATGAAATCAGAGAACTGGAGGACGAAAAAGAGGCTTTGGCGCAGGGCAGCCTGCCCGCCAGCTGGCCGCTCGGCAACGGCAGCCGGCGCAAGGGGCTGGTGAAAGACGCCGTATCCGATACCGCCGCCCGGCTTTGGCAGCTAAGCCAGCTTTTGGCCCAGCGCCTGAACCAGCTAATCGCCCTGCGGCAGGAAATTGAAGAATTTATTGCCAATTTGCAGCCAGAAGAACGCCGCCTGCTGCGGCTTTATTATATCGAGGGTCTGACCTGGGAAAAAACCGCCGAGCGTTTGGGCTACAGCGTGCGCCAGCTAAACCGCCGGCAAAAGCAAACCCTGGCGCGTCTGTTTCCCCCAGATAACGCCAAACGAGCCTCCTGACGGAAGCTCGTTTAATAAAAATTACTTTATATTTAGCTATTATAAATTCAGCGGCAGTTCCCGGCGAAAATTAATCTCCGTATCCCGCAGATACATTGTGCAAACCCCACAGGCCAGTTCCCGGCCCTGTTCATCATAAACGCTGCCGGCGTAAACCGCAAAATGCCCTTCCTGGCTCACTTTTTCCGCCTGGCCGTGCAGCCGCCCGCCCAACGCCGCCCGCGGTTCAAAAAAGGTGATTGAACTCTGCGCCGTTACACAAAAATTCCCGGTATGCAGTGAGGGTTTGCCAATCAGCGGATCTAACACAATAACCAGCCAGGCCGGATCAAGCAGCCCCCAGGCGTCAACGTGCTGCGGCCAAATATCCAGCTCGGCGCGGCCATAACCAGGGCCGTATTCCGTCATGCGCAGATCCTCGCTATAATACATATTTTCGTTTTCGTTCATATAGGCCATTTTGGTTGGCCAATCTGCCTGCTTAAAGCAAGGACGCAGTCCCGGCACGTCGTCATAGAGGCCGGCGCGGCTTTCCGGATAAACCGGTCGCGGTCGGGCTATCCGTCGTTCAGCCGGGAAGAATTTTGGATTTGGCTCTGCCGGAAATTCCAATTCATAATCCAGCAGCAAAAAATCCACCCGCCCCGAGGCTACCAAAATATCAGCGGCGGCTTGCTGGCTGACCGCGTGGTCGCCATTCACCGAATGATCCCCCTGGCAATGAATTTCCACATCACAGGTCAGCCAATTATCAGAGGCAAATTTTTGCCGGGCAATCACCCGCAGCAGCCCCTCGCGCACCCCGTGATGATAATTCATATTCAGCTTGCAGGGGCGAACCTCTCTTCCCTGACTGCGCGCCGCCTTACCGGCGCAAATCATAATCAGCGCCGCCTGCCAGCTGCCGTGCAGCCGCAGCTGAGAATTTAAGAAATCCGGACGCATGGGCATCTCCAGGCAGGCATAGCCCAGACTGTATTCCACCAGCCTCATACCATACAGCCGGGCGAAATTGTCATAATCATTCAAATACTGCATTTTCTGCGGCCAATCCGCCTGGGCAAAATTTTGCTTCTCCATAAAATCCGCTCTCCCAAACTTTTCTGAGTTTATTTCAGTCCGACTTCAAGCGTCGGTCTTTTTTTTGATAAAGGCAAAAGTCAGCTCGCCCGCCTCGTTGCGCTCACAGCGCATCCGATAAATATCGTTAGCCGTCAGATGACGCAGCAAATGCCAAACCTGCACCTCGTCCGCGCCAAATTCCGCCGCCAGTTCTCCGGCGGTGAAATATTTTCTGCGATTGGCCGCCAGATATTGCTGCAAGTTGTTCTTCAGTTCGATAATTTCACCGGCCGCTTTTTTGCCGAACTCCACCGCCGGCTGATGATAGGCGTTAATGCCGACAAAAGAGGCGTAATAGCCAACCGCGCGCTCAAACAGGGCAATCAGCATACCCACCGTAAAAGCGTTGACGTCCGGCACCGTAATAATCAGGCTGCTTTTGCCATGATCCCGCAGCGCCTTGGAGGTGCCCAGCATAAAGGCCTGCAAATAATCGCCGGACGTGCTGCCGTCCCGCACCAGCGGGGAGCTTTCCGCCTTAACCCGGTCGCGCAGAGCCTCGATAAAGGCCACAAACACATTATCCGGCCCCGCCACCAGCTGCTGCACATAAGAATGTTGATCCGAAGAGCCTTTGTTGCCAAAAACTGCCAACCCCTGATGTACCTCCTGGCCGGCCAAATCATATTCTTTACCCAGCGATTCCATAATCAACTGCTGCAAATATTTAGCAAAAAGCTGCAAACGATCCTTATAAGGCAGCACCGCCATCGACGTACCGCCCTGGCCGCCGGTTTGCGTATACCAGGCCAGCGCCAGCAACAGCGCGGGATCGTTCTCCGGCGCGTCCGCCTCGCGGCTAAGCGCGTCGCAGGCCGCGGCGCCCGCCAACAGGCCCGCGCAGTCCACGCCCTGCAAGGCCAACGGCAGCAGCCCCACCGCCGAAAGCACCGAAGTCCGGCCGCCAACCCAATCCCACATCGGGAAAGAGGCCAGCCATTTATGCGCGTCCGGCGCGGTATCAAAGGCGCTGCCCCGCTGGGTTATGCGCACGGCGTTAGCGTAAAAATCAAGCCCCTTAGCGGCAAAAGCGCCCTTAACCTCAACCAGGCCGTTTTGGGTTTCCACAGTGCCGCCGCTTTTGCTGATCACGATCACCAGCGTTTGCCCCAGTGCGCGCTGGATTTTATGCAGCACCATATCCATCCCGTCCGGATCGGTGTTATCAATAAAAAACAACTCCAGCTTATTCTTGGGCAGGCGCAAAGCCTCCGATACAAAAACCGGCCCCAGGCTGCTGCCGCCAATACCAATCACCAGCGCATTTTTAAAAGGCTTATCATCGCAGCCGACAATCTCGCCGCTGTGTACCTGGGCGGCGAACTGCCAAATATCGTGCTGCACCGTTTCAATCTCCTGCTGAATGGCAGGCTTGGGCGCCAGCTTGGGATTGCGCAGCCAATAGTGCCCCACCATCCGCTGCTCATCCGGGTTGGCCACAGCGCCCCCCTCCAGGGCCGCCATATCCGCCCGCGCTTTTTGCAGCATCTTTTCCTGCGCGGCAATCTGTTCCGCCAGGGATTTTTGCAGACCATTAAAGTCCAGGCTCAGGCCTGTGTTATCATCAAAAAAGATATTCTTTTTATACATCACACCGTACCCCTCTTCGTCAGTTTTGTTAAGGCGGAAAGCTCCGCCGCCAAAGTAATTTTGAACTGCTGCCAATCCGCCTGCCAACGCCAGTTGCCCTGGGCCTGGCCGGGGATATTCAGCCGCGCCTCGTCCCCCAGGCCAAAAAGATCCTGCAAGGGAATGATCACCAGCGGCGCCGGGCTGCTGTATAATAGCTGAATAATTTTTTTGGCACGGCTCTGCGGCTCCGGCTCATCCTGGCCGTTCAGCCAGCCGCAAAGCGTCTGATTATCGTGCGTGCCGCTGTAAAGCGCCCGCCCGGCCAGATCCTCGTCCGGCTCCACCGGCTCCGGCGAATCCTCAGCAGTCAGCTCCGGCAGCCTGTCCGGCGCAAACTGATAAACCAACATGCCGGGATAGCCGCAAAGCCGCAACAGATTGTGCACCTCCTGATCCAGCAGCCCCAAATCCTCGGCAATAACCGGCAGCCGGCCAAGTTCGCGCTCCACCTCGGCAAAAAATTCATAGCCGGGGCCTTTCAGCCAACTGCCGTCCTTGGGCGTACCGCCCGCCGGCACCGCAAAAAAGGCAGAGAAACTGCGGAAGTGATCCAGCCGGATATAATCATAGGCCTGCAACGCCCGGCGCAGACGGCGCTTCCACCAGGCAAAACCGTCAGCGCGCATTCGCGGCCAGTTATAAAGCGGGTGCCCCCAGTTTTGCCCCTCGGCTGAGAAGTAGTCTGGCGGCACGCCGGCCCCGGCCAACGGCCAGCCGTCCCCGCGCAGCAGGAAAAGTTCCCGCCCGGCCCAAACGTCGGCGCTGGCTGCTCCGGCGTAAATGGGAATATCGCCAATCAGACGAACGCCGTGCCGGTTGGCGTATTCCTTAAGCTTGCCCCAGGCCTGCCAAAACATAAACTGGCGGCAACGGCACTGCTCCATGCTCTCGGCATAGATTTTACGCAAAGCGGGCAAATCCTCCCGCTCGCGCTCCGCCTGCGGCCAATCCTGCCAGGCGCAGTCCGGATAGGCCTCGCTGATAGCGGCAAACAGCGCGTAATCCTCCAGCCAGTCCGCATTATCATTGCAGAATTGCTGATAAAGCGCCATATCCTTAGGCGGCACCCGGCCTTCCGCCTGCTCCAGCAGCTCCGCCGCCAGCTGTTCCTGCCCAGCAAATACCGAAAACGGCGTATAGGGCGAGCCGCTGTCGCCCACCGGGTTCAGCGGCAAAAGCTGCCAAAGCGTTTGGCCAGCCATAGCCAGATAATCAACAAAACGTTTGGCCGCCGCCAGCCAGCCCCCTTCGGTGGGCGGCAGGGCACTTATCGGGCACAGCACGCCCGCCGCCCGCTCGGGCCGCCAGCGCGCCGGCTCCTGACTGCGCAGCAGCCAGACCTGACACGACAGCGGCGGCAGGCTTTGCAGCAGGCTTTTTTGTGCGCCCAAACCGCCAACCTCGCGGCCGGAAAGCAACTCCATAGCCCAGACGCAGCCGCCATGCTCCGGCAGGGGCAGTTCCAGATTGACCGTCTTTTCCGGGCTACGGTTGCAGACCACCAAAATTTCATCCAATTTGTGATCGGCGGCGCTGGACAGCTGGGCTTTTTTCGGCCAAAAACGGCGGCAGGCATAAACGTCTTCCGCCAGCGCCAGCGGCCAAAATTCGCCCTGGCTTAGCAGATGATACTCCTGACGAAGGTTGGCTAACCGCCGGTACCAGTAAAGCAAATCTTCGTCTTCCCGCCCCCAGGGGTAAGTCCCCCGGTTAAAAGGGTCCGGCAAACCCTGACATCCGGCCTCGTCGCCATAATAAACGCAGGGCACGCCCAGCATGGTAAATTGCAGCAGCGATAGCAGTTTTAGCCGCTCCCGGGCCAGTTGCAGACGCTCCGGCGGCAGTTCATATTCCTCCGCCGCCTGACGCCCCGCCGGCTCTCCCCGGTCCAGCGGCGGCAATTCGCCGCCCAGAACCGTCAAAATCCGGGCCGTATCGTGCGTGCCAATCAGATTAAGGTTGTTGGCCAGCGCCAGAGCGGGGTAATTCTCCAGCTGGCTGATAAAACGCGCCGCCATTTCTTCCGCGCTGATTTCGCCCAGCATAAAGGCCAGCGCGGCTTCCCGAAAAGGATAATTCATCACGCCGTCCAGTTCGTCGCCAAAAAGATAGCGGCGTTTCTCGCCATAGCTTTGTTTGTTGCTGGCGTCTTCCCAAACCTCGCCCAACACCAGGGCGTCCGGCTTTTCCGCCTTGGCCGCCGCTCGCAGGCCGGCAATAAAGCTGTCCGGCAGCTCGTCGGCCACGTCCAGCCGCCAACCGCGCGCGCCCAGCCGCAGCCATTTGCGCACCACGCTGTTTTTGGCGGCATAAATCAACTGCTGATAAGCCGGGTTGCTCTCGTCCACCTCCGGCAGGGATTTATTACCCCACCAGCCGGTGTACTCCTCCGGAAAACTTTGGAATTTATACCAGGCGGCATAGGGCGAATCCTCGCTTTGGTACGCGCCCACGTCGGCATAATTGCCATGCTTGTTGAAATAACGGCTGTCTGCGCCGGTATGGCTGAAAACGCCGTCCAAAATCAGGCTGACGCCCAGTTGTTCGGCCTCCGCCGCCAGGCGCGCAAAATCCGCCTCATCGCCAAAGGAGGGGTCAATGCGCAGATAATCCGCCGTATCGTATTTATGATTGGAGGCAGCCAAAAAAATTGGATTAAGATACAGAGAACCCACCCCCAGGCTTTTCAGATACAGCAGTTTACTGCGAATACCCTCCAGATTGCCGCCAAAAAAGCCCCAGCGGGTAACATCACCACGGCTGTTGCAGGTATAAAACGGTTTATCATACCAGTTTTGCTGCACAAAACGTTTCGGCCCCAGCCATTCGTCCGGCTGACTGGCGGCGTTCTGGCAGGCCTGCCAGTTTGCGCCGCGGCAAAACCGATCCGGAAAGATCTGGTAGCAAATGTTGTTGCTGAACCAAACCGGCCAGTTTTCCTGCGCCGGCGGCTGCCAAACCGTGATCTGATAAGACGGCGGCTGTTCCTGGCTCAAGCAGCCAACGCCGCCCTGCTGCCGCGGATTGTTGCCATAAAACAACAGGCCGCCGTCGCCCAGACGCAGCAAAAAATAATACCAAACCAGGCCGCCCTCCTCCGGCAGGTTAATTTTAGCGGCAAAACGCCGCCCGCCCGCTGGCAACGGCAGGGGCTGCATCGGCACAAGTTCTTCGCCAAAGCCGTCCCGCCAAAGCCGCACCATGGCCTCGGCCACCCACTCGCCGCTCCAGGGCTCGGTGTCCTCGCCCAAAATGTCCAGCGCCAGAGTAACCGCGCCGCCCACCGGCACCGCGCCAAAAGGCTGGCGATAAACCGCCAGATGAGAATTATGCAAAACTTCCATAATATTTTATATTTCCTCTTACACGACATGTTCTTATAATATGACAATTTATTATCAATAACTTTTTGCTTAAACGTCCTGGCTCTCCCTTTGGGAGAGCTGTCCAGCAGAGCGTAGGCGACGCTGGACAGAGAGGGCGCTTATACGCATTATTCGGCCAACAGTTCTTTATAAACAGCGGCGTATTCCTTGGCGGAACGCTGCCAGCTGAAATCCTGCTGCATAGCCTGGAGCATCAGCTTGCGCCAGGCCTTGGGCTGGCCGCGATAAAGTTCCAGGGCGTTCTGCAAGGTAAACAGCAGTTCATGGGCGTTATAATTGGCAAAGCTAAAGCCTGTACCCTCGCCGGTGAAACGATTATAGGGCGAAACGCTGTCTTTCAGGCCGCCGCACTCCCGAACCAGCGGCAGGGTGCCGTAACGCATGGCAATCATCTGCGCCAGACCGCAAGGTTCAAAGCGCGAGGGCATCAGCAGCAGATCGCCGGCGGCATAATAATTATGCGCCAGATTATCGTCAAATTCCCGCCGGTAGGCCACCTGCTGCGGGAAGTTGTTAGAGAACCAGCCAAAATCATGCTCATAACGCTCGTCGCCCAAACCAAGCGCCGCCAGCTGCACATCCGGCTGGGTTTGCAAAAGCTCCTGCAAAATATGAAGCAGCAAATCAAGGCCTTTCTGCTCGGTCAGGCGGCTGATCAACACCAACAGCGGCGCGTCCGGATTCTCCGGCAGGCCAAGACGCCGCTGCAAATCCGCCTTGCAGACCGCTTTGCCGCTCAAATCAGCGGCGCTGAAAGCCGCCGGCAGGTTTTTATCCTTTTCCGGGTTATACACCTTATAGTCAATGCCGTTCAAAATGCCGCGCAGGCGGTCGCGGCGGCGGCGAAACACCGCGTCCAGCCCCTCGCCAAAGGAGGGAGTGCAAATCTCGTCCGCATAGCTGGGGCTGACCGTCAACAAACGATCGCTGTAACACAGAGCGCCGCACATAAAGTTCAGATCGTCGTCATGAATCAGCTGCGAGAGCGCCGCGCCACTGTTAAGCCCCAGCAGATCCCCCAGCAGATAGCCGCCGAACCGCCCCTGATATTTCAAATTATGCACGCTGAAAACCGTCTTGATTTTGGCATACTCCGGCGAACTCATATACTGCTCGCGCAGGAACACCGGCGCTAACGCCGTATGCCAGTCATTGCAGTGAATAATATCCGGCTGAAAGTCCGGCAGATACTGGATACTCTCAAGCAGGGCCTTGGCGAAAAAGGCCATGCGTTCGGCCTCGTCGCCATAGCCGTAAAGGCCGTCGCGTTTAAAATAATATTCGTTATCCAAAAAATAGTAGGTTATATATTTATACTTAAGCTCCTCAATACCGCAATACTGCCAACGCCAGCCCACCGGTACTTTAAAATCGGCCACATGACGCAGTTTAGCGGCGAATTGCTCCGGCAGCGCCGCAGCCTTGGGCAGAACCAAACGAACCTCCGCGCCCTCCTTTTTAAGCGCGGCCGGCAGACTGCCGGCCACCTCGCCCAGGCCGCCGGTCTTAAAAAACGGCGCGGCCTCAAAGGCGGCAAACAAAACCTGAATTTTTTTCTTTACCATTTTATAACTGACCTTTCTTGACATTAAATTTAGATGTTGCTGTTTTTGCCAATCACCAACGGTTTGGCCTCCGTACCGGAAAGCTTGTTGCCGCTGCTGATTGTAACAAATTTATCACAAATCACGTTCTCCAGCAGAGCGCCCTCTTCAATCACGCACTTAGACATAATTACGCAGTTGCGCACCTGCGCGCCCTTTTTAACCTTAACGCCCCTAAACAAAATACTGTTCTCCACCAGGCCGTCAATCTGGCAGCCAGTCGGCACCAAAGAGTTGCGCACCTCCGCTTCGGCGCTGTATTTGGCCGGTGGGTTATCCTCAATTTTAGTGCGGATTTTAGCAGGGCCGCCAAACAATTCCTGCCGGATCTCGGCCCGCAGCAGGTCCTGCGAGCAGCGCATATAATCGTTAATGCTGTTCACCTGCCCCAAATAGCCCTCAAAGGGATAAGCATGGATCGGCAGGGTTTCCAGATTATCATTCATAATCTCCGTCATATCAATATGGCTGAAGTTCTGATACCACTCAACAAAGTTGAGCAATAGCTTTTTATCAATCAAAAAGCAGTCCATAAAGCAGTTGGCCGCGCCGATGGTTTCGCGCGTCATATTCTTAACCATATCGCCCTCCAAATCCAGATAAAGAGCGTCCCGGGCTGCCGAATCACTGACCTTTTTATAAAGCATGGTGATGCCGCCGCCTGCCGCCTCATGGGCGGCAAACATTGGCCGAAAATCCATATTAAACACCTTAGAACTGCCGCAGATTAAAACCGTATCCGCCTTGGCGCGGTCCAAATAGGGCTGGTTTTTGATAATATCCCGCAGCATAAAGCTGCAATGCGCCCCCTTAGGGCCATAAATAGAGCCGGGCAGCAGAAACAAACCGCCGTGCTTGCGGTCCAAAGACCATTCCTTGCCCGCGCCGACATGATCCAAAATAGAGCGGTACTGATAAGGAGTTACCAATCCAATGGTGCGGATACCAGAGTTTACCATATTGGAAATTGCAAAATCCAGCAGACGATAGCGGCCGCCAAAGGGCAGCGAGGCCACCGAACGCACCGCAGTTAGCTGACCAAAACTATCATCATTATAATTACAGGAAATTATACCAAAAATTCTGCCCGCCATGCTTAATACCTCCCCGACCACAAATCGTCTGCAACATGTTCATTATCGCCGATCACCGCGATAGGCTGGCTTTGGTCCAGGCTGCCAAAGTAAGCGTTAACCTCAATCACCGCGCGCTCGCCCACAATCGCCCGCATAACCCGGGCGCCGCTTTCCACGCGCGCTCCCGGCAGCAAAATAGAATCTTCCACCTTCGCGCCGGGGCCGACATAAGCCTCGGTGCTCAATATCGAATTGCGCACCTCGCCCTCCACGATACAACCGTTGCAGATAAGCGAGTTCTGCACCACGCCCTTTTCGCCCACATAATGCGGCGGAAAGATATTAGCGTTGCTGTAAATATTGGCGTTCTCCGAGAAAATATCAAACTCGCAGTCATCAGCCAGCAGGGCCATATTCGCCTCATAATAGCTTTCAATCGTGCCGACATCGCGCCAGTAGCCGCTAAAGGCATATGCAAACAGGCGGCGGCGCTCCTCCAGCAGCATGGGAATTACATTTTTACCAAAGTCGTGTTCTGATTCCGGGTTCAAAGCGTCTGCCTGCAAAGCCGCCCGCAACACCGGCCAATCAAATATGTAAATTCCCATCGAAGCCAAAGTGCTGTCCGGGTGGGCCGGCTTCTCAGAGAACTTCACAATCCGCCCGTCCTCACCGGCAGTGATAATGCCAAAACGGCTGGCCTCCTCAATCGGCACCTCAATAACCGAAACCGTAAGCTCCGCCTGATTCTTTTTGTGAAACTCCAACATCCGGTTATAATCCATAGTGTAGAGATGATCGCCCGAAATAATCAAAACATACTCCGGGTTATAGCTGTCGATAAAATCAATATTCTTCAGCACCGAATCGGCGGTGCCGCTGTACCATTCGCCGCCGGCCTGGGTGGCGTAAGGCGGCAGAACGAAAACACCGCCCTCCTGCTCATCCAGATCCCAGGGCGCGCCGGTGCCCAGATAAGAATTTAACATCAACGGCCGGTACTGAATCAACACCCCCACCGTATCAATCTTAGAATTAACGCAGTTACTCAAACTAAAATCAATAATGCGGTATTTACCGCCAAAGGCCACAGCCGGCTTGGCAATTTTGCTGGTAAGCGCCCCCAGCCGGCTGCCCTGCCCGCCGGCCAGCAGCATAGCGATACATTCCTTTTTCTGCATACTTATAACCTCCACCCTTGCTTTGTCGTGTTTGGTCGTGCTTTAATCCTGGATTTTATATTTATCTTAAAGATGCCAAATATCCTTAACGTATTCGGCAATCGTCCGATCGCTGCTAAAATAGCCGGCCTTGGCGATGTTGCGCAAGGATACCCGACGCCACTGCTGCTCGTCGCGATACAGCTCGCCCAGACGGTTCCAGGCCGCCACATAAGAATCGAAATCCCGCAAAACAAAATATTCGTCGTTGTTGCGCAGCAGAGGATCATAAACTCCCCAGAAGTCGCCGCCCACGCCGGCAAAATGACCGTTGGTCAGCTGTTCGGTGATTCTTTGCAGGCGCAGATCGTTCTTGCACTGGGTAAAGGCCAGATAACTGCCGTCCAGATAATAGTTCATTACCTGTTCCGCCGTCAGGCCGAAAATACAAATATTCTCCCGGCCCACCTGTTCCAGAATCTCAATATTAGCGCCGTCCAAAGTGCCCAGCGTAACCGCGCCGTTAAACATAAACTTCATATTGCCCGTGCCGCTGGCTTCCTTGCCAGCGGTAGAAATCTGCTCGCTGATGTCGGCGGCAGGATAAATCAGCTGGGCCTTATAAACGGTGAAGTTTTCAATAAACACCACCTTAATTTTATCCTTGCAGACGGGATCATTGTTCACCAACTGAGCCACGCTGCAAATCAGGCGGATAACCTCTTTGGCGAAAGCATAACCGGCCGCCGCCTTGCCGGAAAAAATAAACGTATGCGGCAGAATGTCCAGATTGGGGTTATCATGCAGCTGATTATACAAATCCATAATCTTGAACACGTTCAGCAGCTGCCGCTTATAGGCATGAATACGTTTGACGTGAACATCGAAAACCGACTGCGGATCAACCTCAATCCCGTTCTCCTGCTTGATAAAATCGGCCAAGCGCTGCTTGTTGGCCAGCTTAACCCCGGCCAGACGCTCCAGAAAAGCCTCGTCCTTTTCGTAACGCAGCAGGTTTTGCAGCAGACTGGGCGTAACCCGCCATTCATCGCCGATAGCCTCGTCAATCAGCTTAGTCAGCAGTGGGTTAGCCTCCATCAAAAAACGGCGGTGGCTTACGCCATTAGTTTTATTATTAAAACGCTCCGGATAAAGCTTATAGAAGTCTTTCATCACGTCGTTTTTCAAAATTTCGGTGTGCAGGGCCGCCACACCGTTCACCGAATAGCTGCCAATCACCGAAAGATTAGCCATACGCACCCGCTCATCCCACAGAATAGCGGTGGAACGCAAATGTTCCTGCCAGCCTGGCCATTGCAGGCTCTCGCGGAAACGGCGGTCAATCTCTTCCACGATCATATAAATTCTGGGCAGCAAGCGCCGCATCAGCGGAATCGGCCAGGTTTCCAGGGCCTCCGGCAGCACCGTATGATTGGTATAAGAAATAGTATGGGTGGTAATCTCCCAGGCCTCGTCCCAGCCCAGGCCGATATCGTCCATCAGAATCCGCATCATCTCAGGCACGCAAAGGGCCGGGTGCGTATCGTTAATATGAATCGCCACCCGTTTGGGCATATCCTGCCAGGCTTCATTGCCATAGCGTTCACGATAACGGCGGATAATAGAGCCAACGCCCGCCGCCGAAAGGAAATATTCCTGGTTCAGACGCAGGGCCTTGCCGGCCTCGGTACTGTCTTCCGGATAAAGCACGGCGGTGAGAGCGCTGATTTCGTTGCGGTCGCGCATGGCGGCGCTGTAATCGCCCCGGTTAAAGGCCTCCAAATCAAATTGTTCCACCAGCGGTTTGGCGCGCCACAGGCGCAGTTTGTTAACCGTTTTGCCGCCCCAGCCCACAATCGGCAGGTCATAAGGAATCGCCGCCACCGCCTTATAGCCGTGATGCGTAAAGGTTAGATTGCCGTCCTGATAGTGGCGTTCCACCACGCCGCCCAGGCGCACTTCAATCATATCGTCTTCGTTGCGCATCTCCCAGGGATAAGGTTTATCCAACCAGGCGTCCGGCAGTTCCACCTGGCGGCCGTCCACAATTTTTTGTTTAAACAGGCCATAGTCATAACGCAGGCCCATGCCATAGCCGGCATAACCCAGGCTGGCCAGAGAATCCATAAAGCAGGCGGCCAAACGCCCCAGGCCGCCGTTGCCCAGGCCCGGCGCCACACACTGATCACAAATATAATCCAGGTCCTCGCCCATCTCGGCCAGGCCCTCCCGCACCAAATCCTCAATACCCAAATTAATCAAATAGTTTTTCAGCAGGCGGCCAATTAAAAACTCCATAGAAAAATAGTAAACCCGTTTAGAATTATTGGCAAGCTGACGCTGCTGTGTCAAAACCGACTGATGCGCCGCCTTGTTGCAGATCAGCTTAGCCAAAGCCGAATACTTCTGCCAACTGTCGCAATCCTCGAACGACTCGCCCACCGAGCGCAAAAATTCGCTGCGGTATTCTTTAATAAATTCCTCTGTGTTCTTAAACATTTTCTATATTACCCCCCTGTAAGTTCTTTTATATTATACCTATTTAACCGGTTTGATAATCAATCCGCCCAGCGGCGGCACCCGCAAAGTCAAAGCATAAGGCTGGCCGTGCATCCGTTGTTTTTCCGCTGTCAGCCGGCCTGTATTCAACTTGCCGCTGCCGCCAAATTCCGGCGCGTCGCTGTTAAAAATTTCCAGATAATCGCCGGCAAAAGGCACCCCCACCTGATACTCCTGATAACTTTCCGGCAGAAAGTTCAAGGCCACCAAAACAAAGTCGCTGCGCCGCGCCCGCTCCATCGGCTTGGTGCTGCGCAAGAACAGCAGCACCGACTGCTCGGCATTATCCGCCTCCAACCACTGAAAACCGTCCCAACTATAATTTTGCCGCCAAAGGGCTGTTTCCTGCAAATAAAGCTTATTCAATTTCGCCACAAAACGCTGATATTGCTCGTGTTTTTCATAATCCAGCAAAAACCACTCCAACTGCTCGGCGAAACGCCATTCAATAAACTGGGCCATCTCATTGCCCATAAAGTTCAGCTTAGCGCCGCTGTGCATCATCTGATACAGATAAAGCAGGCGCAGATTGGCAAACTGCCGCCAATAATCGCCAGGCATCCGGCCGATAAGCGATTTCTTGCCGTGCACAACCTCGTCATGCGAGAGCGGCAGCACAAAATTTTCATTAAAAGCATACATCATGGAAAAGGTCAGCAGCCGGTGATTATAAAATCGTCCCGGAAAATCAATCGACATATATTTAAGAGTGTCGTTCATCCAGCCCATATCCCATTTGTAGTGAAACCCCAGGCCGCCCGCCGCCGGCGGATAGGTAACAAGCGGCCAGGCGGTGCTTTCCTCCGCCACCGTAAACACATCCGGGAAATAGCTGCCAATGGTCTGGTTCAGCTGCTGCAAAAAAGCCACCGCCGGCAGGTTCTCTTCGCCGCCCTGCTCGTTAAAGCGTTTAAGCGCCGGATTGTCAATACCGTAATTCATATAAAGCATACTGCTCACGCCGTCGCAGCGCAGGCCGTCGGCATGATACATCGCCAGCCAGAACATGGCGCTGCTGATTAAAAAACTGCGTACCTCGGTGCGGCGGAAATTAAATTTATAGGTACCCCATTCAATATGTTCCTCTTCCTCATAAAGATTGGTACCGTCGAACTGCACCAAACCGTGCTCATCCCGGCAGAAATGCCCGGGCACCCAGTCCAGAATTACGCCCAAACCGGCCTGGTGCAGGCTGTCCATCAAAAACATAAAATCCTGCGGGCTGCCGTAACGGCTGGTGGGAGCAAAATAGCCAGTCGTCTGATAGCCCCAGGAGCCGTCAAAGGGGTGCTCCATAACCGGCATCAGCTCCACATGTGTATAACCCATCTCCTGGAGATAAGCCGGCAGTTCCGCCGCCAGCTCGCGATATGAATAAAAGCCCTCCGGATTATCCGGGCTGCCCTCCTTGCGCCGCCAGCTGCCCAAATGCAGTTCATAAATATTCAGCGGCTTTTCAAAATGGCTGCCTTTGGCCCGCTGGCGCAGCCATTCTCCGTCATGCCATTCATAGTTCAAAGCGGCCACGCGCGAGGCCGTCCCCGGCCTTTTCTCGGCCATAAAAGCAAAGGGATCAGCCTTATAAATAATCCGTCCCTGTCCGGTTTCCAGGCGGTATTTATACAAATCCCCCGCCTTGGCGCGAGTGGTAAAGATTTGCCAAAAACCGCCGGTCAGCGGCTTCATCTCAAAGCCGTCGCCCTGCCAGCCGTTAAATTCACCAACCAAACTAACGCGGCAGGCATGGGGGGCCCACACCACAAAGCCTACGCCCTGTTGGCCGTCCACCTCCATAATATGCGCGCCCAGGGTATTATACGCATGGTAATACGTCCCCTGATTATACAAAAAAGCCTCGGATTCTGAGATTAGTCTGTGATCAGTCATTAGACTCCCCCTCCTTATAAAACTAAAGCCACGCCAACCAAATCTAAGCGCGGCCGGCAACACCCTGGGCTTGCCCACAATATACAATTTTTTCTAAGTTCATTATATCACAGTTTGCTGGCGGCTACAACAATTTTTTGTTAAATAAATGGCAAAAAGACACAAATTTTTTTATACATTATCTTAACATTGATAAATGGCCCATTTATATCCGCCACTCCAACAGATAATTATCAGGAAACAGCAATAAAAGCTTGACAAACTATCTAATTATGTATAAAATTAATTATTAGCCTATAAAGAAACTAGGCAATAGATCGGAGGTATCTTTTTTATGCTGGAAAAAGTTAAACAATATCTGGCGGCCCAGGGTATGGCGGAGCGGATTATGGAATTTAGCGAACCCGGCGCCAGCGCTACGGTTGAACTGGCCGCGCAGGCAGTAGGCTGCCAGCCGGCCCATATTGCCAAAAGCCTGGCCTTTTTACAGCCCGGGCCAGAGGCCGCCTGTCTGCTGGTGGTGGCCGCCGGCGACGCCAAAGTGGACAACTCCCGTTTCAAACAGGAATTTGGCTTTAAAGCCAAAATGGTTCCCGCCGACCAGGCCGAAGAGTTGATCGGCCACGCGGTGGGCGGCGTATGCCCCTTTGCCGTCAACCCTGGGGTTGACGTCTATCTGGACGAATCGCTGCGCCGCTTTGAGATCGTTTATCCCGCGGCGGGCAGCAGCAACAGCGCGGTGCGCCTTAATCTGGCGGAGTTGGAAAAGCTAAGCGGCAGCCTCAAATGGGTTAATGTCTGCAAAAACTGGCAATAAATAAAGACTGTTGATAAACGCCCATCTTCAAATTCATCGCGACGACTCGAATCGTCGACGTACTATTAGTACGCCTCCTCATCTCGCTTGCGATTCATTTGAATCTGAACATTTCTCAACAGCCTTATATCCATTTTACATCTTAAATAATCTTAACATATTAAGGATAATATAAATATGAAAGAAAAAAATTTCCCCAGCCTTTTGGCCGATTTCATTTACGCCGTTTTGGCCGGCCTGGCGATTGCCCTGGGCGGCGCGGTTTTTTTGGCGCTGGATAACAAAATCATCGGCGCGTTGTTCTTCACCGTCGGCCTGTTCACCGTCTGCGTCAACGGCTTCAACCTCTTCACCGGCAAGGTAGGCTATGCGCTGGAAAATCCCCCCGCCGCTTATCTGCCCTTTCTGCTGACCGTTTGGCTGGGCAACCTGGCCGGAACCTGCGCCGTCGCCGCGCTGCTGCGGCTGACGCGTCTGGCCCCGGCTTTTGCCGAAAAAGCCGCCGCTCTGGCCCAAATCAAACTGGCGGATTCCGCGCTTAGCGTTTTTATTCTGGCTGTCTTCTGCAACATTTTGATGTACATAGCCGTAGACGGTTTCCGCACCAATGGGCACGAGCTGGGCAAATATCTGGGGCTGTTTTTCGGCGTTTCGGTGTTTATCCTCTGCGGTTTTGAACATTGCGTCGCCAATATGTTTTATTTTGCCATGGCCGGCTGCTGGTCAACCCACACCTGGCTTTGGCTGCTGATTATGACTCTGGGCAACGCCCTGGGCGGCTTGCTGCTGCCCGGCTGCCGTCTGCTTAGGGACAGGTTGAATAAAGGAGCCTAAAATGCTGGAATTAAAAAATATCTATTTTCAAGCTTCCGACCGCAATATTTTGAACAATATCAGTCTGACCATCAACGACGGTCGTTTTGTGGTGATCACCGGCCCCAACGGCAGCGGCAAAACCACGCTTGCCAGGCTGATTATGGGCATTGAACGCCCCAGCAGCGGCCAGATCATCTTAAACGGCAAGGACATAACCGGCCTGAATATCACCGAGCGCGCCCGGCTGGGGCTTAGCTTTGCCTTTCAGCAGCCGGTGCGTTTCAAAGGGCTGACGGTAACAGATATTATATCACTGGCCGCCGGAACTGATAAAAAACTTACCACCGCCCAGGTTTGCGAATATCTATCCGAGGTGGGTCTCTGCGCCCGGGATTACGTCAACCGCGAGGTGGACGGCAAACTCTCCGGCGGCGAACTTAAACGCATCGAGATTGCCGGCCTGTTGGCGCGCAGCGAGCAAACCAAACTGGCTATCTTTGACGAACCAGAAGCCGGTATCGACCTTTGGAGCTTTAACAATCTGATTGACGTATTCAACAATCTGCGGCAAAACAGCGCCGCCGCTATTGTGGTAATCTCTCATCAGGAGCGGATTTTATCTATTGCCGACGAACTGGTGCTGCTCTCCGGCGGCCAAATTGCCAGCCAAGGCACGCGTACGGAAATTTTGCCGCAGTTAATCAATATTGATTACAAATACAGCTGCAAAGGAGGCCAACGCAATGACTAAGCAACTGGACAGTATCACTAAAAACCTGCTCTCCGCCGTAGCCGACCTGCACGATACCCCCGCCGGCGCTTATAACCTGCGGCTGAACGGGCAGTCCGGCGGCCGGCGCAGCACAGCAAACATTCAAATCACCAGCAAAGAGGACAAGCCCGGTATTGATATTCATATCAAGCCCGGCACGGTTAACGAAAGCGTCCATATCCCGGTGGTGTTAAGCGAAAGCGGGCTGACCGAAACGGTTTACAATGATTTTTATGTGGGAGCCGGGGCCGATGTGATAATCGTAGCTGGCTGCGGCATCCACAACGCCGGCTCCGCCAAAGCCGAGCACGACGGACTGCACCGCTTCTTTCTGGAAGAGGGCGCGCGCGTGCGCTATATTGAAAAGCATTACGGCGAGGGCGAAGGCAGCGGCGAGCGCATTATGAACCCTCACACGGTGGCCGAGCTGGCCGCCGGCGCTTATCTGGAAATGGAAACCGTCCAGATCAAAGGCGTGGATTCCACCGTCCGCCGCACCGACGCCATTTTACAGGCCGGCGCCACCCTAGTAGTTAAAGAAAAAATTATGACGCACGGCCAACAGCTGGCCGAAACCCATTTTAATGTAGAGATGAACGGCGCGGGCGCATCGTGCAGCGTATCTTCGCGCTCGGTTGCAGCCGGGCGGAGCAAACAGGTTTTCTGCTCCAATATCGTGGGCAACGCTCCTTGCAGCGGCCATTCCGAATGCGACGCTATCATTATGGACGAGGCCAAAATATCCGCCATCCCGGAGATTGTGGCTAATCACCTGGACGCCAGCCTGATTCACGAGGCCGCCATCGGCAAAATTGCCGGGGAGCAAATCCTCAAACTGCAAACCTTGGGGCTGACCGAGGCCGAAGCCGAACAACAGATTATAAGCGGTTTTTTAAAATAACCTGATAATTTTTTTAAGGAATCATCAGCTTTTTCTCAAAAAATTATTTACATTATACCCTAACTATGCTAAAATATAGGAAACAGTCCGAGTTTTTATCGAAAGAGGGAGATTTTTTAGATTACAAAAGGGTGAATAGACTATATGGATAACATTGATTTGGTCATATTAAAAATTTTACAGGATAATGGCCGCGAAACGGCTTCTAGCATCAGCAAGCGCATACATCTTTCCGTTTCAGCCGTATTGGACAGAATCCATAAACTGGAAGAGAACGGCGTGGTAAAAAAATATACAGTTTTGCTGGATTCCCGCAAATTGGGCTATGATGTGCTGGCTGTTATGGAGGTGCGCCTAGAGCATCCGCGCTTTTATGACAGCTTTGTGGAGGCGGTGCAAAGCAACCCCAACATTGTGGATTGCTACTATCTTACAGGAGATTTTGATTTCAATTTAAAAATCTGCTGCCGCTCCTCAGAAGAGTTGGAGGATCTACACCGTTTCGTTAAAGAAATCCCCGGTGTTTCCGGCACAATCACACATTATGTGCTGAAAGAGGTTAAAAATATTTACGAAGTTTCCCCAACCGGAGCTGACGACGAATTTTAACCGGGGCAATAAAACTTACTTACTTTACAAATTGGATATGTCTTTAGGATGAAACTCTGGGCTAATTTAAACAAATTAATAGAAGGGCTGTTTCAGCAAGAAACCGCTCTTCTATTTTTATTTAACATTCTCTATTTCCATTGACAAACCGCCCCCCGTGCAGATATAATATTATTGAATACGCAAAATTTTTCCGTCTGAAAAGGAGGTTGATTTTATGAGTATCTCCATCATGGGTTCGGTCAATTCCTACACCAAAACCCTGAAATTGCAGACACAATGGAATCTTAAACAAAAATCCGGCGATTACAACAGCCATAAAAAATCGCTGGAAGAATGGCTGGATACCAGCCAACAGGCTTTGAAGCGAGGCCTAACCGGCAACAATCCGGATGATGAGGAGGGCAAAAAAAAGCTTAACAACATCATGCAGAAAATTTATGCCGGCGCCAAGCTTACCAGCAAAGAAAAAGAATATCTCAAAGCCAAAAATCCCCAGGCCTATGAAAAACTACGCTCCATTGAACAGGAGCAAAAGGCCTATGAAAAAAAGCTGCGCCAGTGCAAAACCAAGGAAGAGGTTCAGCGGCTGAAGATGAACCAGATTGCCTCTTCTCTTTCGGTTATCGGGTCAGTGCGCAACAATTCCCACATACCCGAGAGCAAAAAACTGGAAATCTGTATGCAGGAAAAAATGCGCATGGACAAAATAGAACAAAGCACCAGCGCCTTTGTTCAAAGCGGCGAATACGACCGTCTGCCTACCGAAGCTGAAGAGGCCAAGGCCCGCAAGGAAGAAAAACAGCAGCAGACCAAACCGCAAAAGCCACAAAAACCCGAACAACCGGAACAGCCGGACGTTTCAACCAAAACAGAGCAAACGCCCGAACAGCCAGGCGTCAAAAACCCGGAAAGTACGCCAACTGAAAACACGCAGTCCGCGCCCACCCCGGCCAAACCGGCAGTTAAGGTTCAGGCTAACACAGATCAAACGACACAATCATCAGAGCACAAGGTTGATTCGCCCGAATTGCGCAAAGTGCGCCGCGCCCGCAGGCAAGCCGCCCGCGCCGCCTACACCGCCGCGCAAACTGCCAGCCCGACAGTCAGCCAGCCGACGCTCAACGTCAACGCCTAGGCAACATTTAAAACACCAAAAGAGGCATACCGCCAAAAACGGTATGCCTCTTTTAAGTGCAACAACAGTGCGCTATTGTTCAGGAGCATTGCAGGATCAGCCAAACCTTGTCAAAATTGCCGGCCGCCAAATCCTGTTTTTTAATCCAGTAATAGATATGCCCCACATCGCCAAACATCAGTTCAAAATCCCCATGCTCAACAGTACCCATCTGGAAAAGCAAAATCCAGTCCAGGCTGGCCTGTTCAATTTCCGCCCGCAGCTCATCGGCTATTTCCTGGGGCACGCCGCTGTATACGCCCCGGCTCACCGCCTCGCACTCATATTCCATCGGCCCCTGGATAGTGTTTGGCCAACCCAGCAACTTGCTGGTTTCGCTCCAGCCGTCTTCCGGCGGCGCGCAGCCATATTCCGCCCGCAGTTCTTCATAAGCGTCCCAATCAAAATCCGCCGCCTCCGGGAACTGCTCCGGAATAGCCTGCGTAAGCGGCGACTTCATAAAATCATAACATTCCGGTAAAGCTGCTGCCGCGCGCATCTCCAGCGCAAACTCCGGTAGCCGAAATTCCCCGTCCAAATCATCCGGGAAAGGGCTGGGCGTTAAAGCAGCCATATCTGCAAAGTAATATACCCGGGCGCAGCCCTTATCCGTCGGGTCAAAGCCCCATTTCTCGGTCGTCATTTCATAAAAAAAGCTCAACAAACCGCTTTTAGGCAGCAGCCCATCCTTATCAAAGGCCGCCGCTTCGGCCAGGTTAATCTGCGCCATAAAACTTAGCGGCCGCTCGGCCACAACCCCCTGGTAATCTTCACCGGTATAACGCGGCCAGACAAAATCCGCCGGCACATCCGGCTGGCCGCCGAAACGGCTTATACCAACCGCAAGAGGTTCCGCCGCCGTCTGATAAGTCAGATAAATTGCGTTTCTTTGCATCTGCGCAAACATTTGCAGCATAGCTTGTTTAAAATCTCCGCCCATAAATTTCCCTCTTTCTGTATCACATATATCTTATCACAACAAAATGTCAATTAGCCGCTCCGCGATAAACACCGCCGCGCTGGCCGCCACGGCCACAAACAGCAGGCTCTTTTCCCGATAGGCAAAAAATACGGCGGTAAGCCCGCCAACAATCGCCGAGGGCACGCAGGCGGTAGCCGTAAAAATGGCCGGAACCGTCATCGCTCCCAAAACAGCATACGGCACATAATATAAAAAGGAGCGCACAAAAATATTAGTAATTTTTTTATGAAACAAAACCAGCGGCAAAAGGCGAATCAAATAAGTTACCAGCGCCATAGTACCAATATACGCCAAAAGGGCGGCGTTGCTCAATTCAGACATCCGGCTCAGCCTCCTTCAGCGGAAAGCGCCAGGCCGCAAAAGCCGCCGCCAGCAGCGTACAAATAATAATCACAAAACCGCTGCCTAAACCGGCAAAAACCGGCAGCCATTGCAGCAGACAGCTTAAAGCCACCGCCAGCGCAATCACCGCCACAATCGCCCGGTTTTTTTTCGCCGGCGGGATAATAATTGCCAGAAACATACCATAAATAGCCACACCCAAAGCCGAGGCCAAAGAGTCTGGCAAAAAATCCCCCGCAACAGCCCCCAACAGCGTGCCAGCCGCCCAGCCAAAGTACGGAGCGCAAATCAGGCCAAACATATAAGCCCGGCCCACCTCGCCCGGCCGTCCGGCCGCCACGGCAAAAACTTCGTCAGTGTTCACAAAAGCAATCAAAAAACGATCCCTAAGCCGCACCGTATGGTCCAGCTTTTGGGAGAGCGAAAGGCTCATCAGCGCATAGCGCAGATTAATAACCAACTGCGAAACCGCAATCTCCAACAGCGAGCCACAGGCCGCAATCACCTGCAAGCCGGCAAACTGCCCGGCAGAGGTTGTATTGCTCATCGAAATCAACACCGGGGCCCAAATCGGCAAACCAGCCGCCACCGCGGCCAGCCCAAAGGTAAAGGCCACCGAGAAATAGCCCAAACCGATTGGCACGCCGTCGTGCAGCCCCCTTTTAAAATCCATACTAATCATCTTAAAAAAACAATGCTAACAAGCAATCCAATCTTTATAAATTATATAGTTTGTCAAAATTATAAAAAATTTATGTCGAATAATTTTTGCAGCAAGCTGATCCCGTCCGGCAGCAGCAAATTTTGTTCCGCCGCCTGCGCCTCGCTAAAAACAACCGAACCGTCCAACTTATGGTGGCGGCTGTCAAACAGCAAAAATGGCACTGCGTCCCGGGCATGCGTGCGGATTTGCAAAGGCGTAAAATGGTCGGGCAGCACCAAAATCCGATAATCCTCACCCATATCCTGCATAGCGTCCAAAATCGGAGGGATAGTTTCCGCATCAATATGCTCAATCGCGCTGATTTTCTTGGCCAGCAAACCCTGATGGCCGCTTTCGTCCGGGGCCTCAACATGAACATAGACGAAATCCCCGCCGCCTTTAAGATAAGCCGCCGCTAATTCGCCCTTGCCCCTGAAATCAGTATCCACGCTGCCCGTCGCCGATGACAGATACAAAACGTCCATTCCGGCAGAAAGGCCAATACCGCGCAGCAAATCCACCGCGCTGATAATACCGCCTTTCAGCCGCCAGCGCTCCGCAAATTTGGGCAGCTGCGGCTTAACCCCCGGCCCCCAAAGCCAGATCGCGTTGGCATAGCCCTCGCCCTTAGCCGCTTTCTGCAAGTTATAGGGCTGCCCGGCTAAAATCTCGCCGGCCCGCTGCATATATTCCAGCATAGCCGCCGCGCCCGCGCCCTGCGGCAAATGGTCGCCAATCCGCTCTCCCAGTATATCATGCGGCGGCGTATAGGTGGTATCATCCTTCGCGCCATGGCACAAAAGCAAATGCCGGTAAGAAACCCCCGGGAAAAGCTGCCGCTGCTCATCGTCCAGCTGGGCCGCCAGCGTTTTGATAAGCTCCACCGCGTCCGGGGTGGCAATTTCACCGCCGGAATAATCCAGCATATGTTTGTCTGCATAATTCGGTTCGTCGGATAACTGCACCAGATTAACGCGCAGGGTTAAATCCCCCTCGCCCAGCGGCACCCCAGCCGAAACCGCCTCCAGAGAAGAACGCCCTTTATAAAACTCCGCCGGCGGATAACCTAAAATAGATAAATTAGCCACGTCCGAGCCGGGCAAAAACTGCGGCGGCACCGTCTGGCAAAGGCCGGTTATACCGCCCGCCGCCATTGCGTTCATATGCGGCTTATGCGCCGCGCTCATGGGCGTTTGACCATCCAGTTCCGGGCAGGGCCAATCCGCCATGCCGTCAGCCAGAATCACAACATATTTCATTTAATCATCCCCCTGTGTATTTTCAGCTTTTGCAGCAAACCACGGCTCCCGCAAATCGTCCCCGTTGCCGGTGGGCTGCAAATATTTCCTGTTTTTCAGTTCGTCAGGCAGATATTGCTGCCGCACATAGCCGCCAAAATCATGAGCATATTTATAACCCAGGCCATGGCCAAACTCCTTGGCCCCAGGATAGCTGGAATCCCGCAAATGGCGCGGCACCGCAAAATCGCCCAGTTTATCCACATCGGCCAGCGCCGCGTCAATCCCCAAATAAGCGCTGTTGCTCTTGGGGGCGCGGGCCACATAAACCGCCGCCAAAGCCAGCGGAATCCGCGCCTCCGGCCAGCCGACAAAATGCACCGCGTCCATGCAGGCCGTCGCCACCTGCAAAGCCCGGGGGTCAGCCAGCCCCACATCCTCCGCCGCGCAAATAATAATACGCCGGCAAATAAATTCCGGCTGTTCGCCGGCCCTGATCATCCGCGCCAGATAATGCAGCGCCGCGTCCGGGTCCGAGCCGCGCATACTCTTAATAAAAGCCGAAATCACATCATAATGATTATCGCCCTTTTTGTCGTAGTGCAAAGCCTTTTGCTGAATACTCTCCGCCGCCACTTCCAAAGTAATATGCCTGATACCGTCTTCAGCCGGCGGGGTTGTCAAAACCGCCAACTCCAGCGCGTTATAAGCGTTGCGGGCGTCCCCCGCGGCGGATTCGGCAATATGTTTAAGCGCCGCCTCCTGCAACTCCACGCGATAATTGCCCAGCCCCCGCTCCTTATCCTGCAAAGCCTGTAAAAGTAAGGCCCGGATATGCCGGGGCTGCAATGGGGTTAGCCGAAAAATACGCGAGCGCGAAAGCAGCGCGCCGTTCACCTCAAAATAGGGATTTTCCGTTGTCGCGCCAATCAGAATCACCGTTCCCTCCTCCACCGCCGGCAAAAGGGCGTCCTGCTGGCCCTTATTAAAGCGATGAATTTCGTCAATAAACAAAACGGTGCGCATATTGTAAAGCTCCAGATTTTCCTTGGCCGCCTGCAAAACCGCCCGGATATCGCCCACGCCGGTACCCACCGCCGAAAGCTGCTTAAAATCGCTGCTGGTGCTGTTGGCAATCACCCGCGCCAAAGAGGTTTTACCCACGCCCGGCGGCCCATAAAAAATCAGAGAAGAAAGCTGATCGGCCTCAATCGCCCGGCGCAGCAAACGCCCCGGCGCCAAAATCTGCTCCTGTCCGGCATATTCCGCCAAACTGCGCGGCCTCATTCTGGCCGCCAGCGGGGCGGCCCGCCGCCGGTTCTCGTCCGCCTGCGCGCTGAACAAATTAGGCTGATTCACCAAACATTCCTCCTTTTTATATGCTCATTTTTTAACATTTTTGCGCTGTTCCGCCAAAAAATCAGCAAAATCCGCCGGCAAAGGGGCCTCCAGCTCAATCAATTCCCCGCTAATCGGGTGAGTAAACTTCAGCCGCGCCGAATGTAACAGCATGCCCACGTCGGGCGTATTGCGCGGCCCATAAAGCTTATCGCCAACCAGCGGATAACCAAGATACTTCATATGTACGCGGATCTGGTGCGTCCGCCCGGTTTCCAGCTTGCAGCAGACATAAGTAAACTGTCCCAGCCGCTCCAACACCTGATAATGGGTTACGGCCCGGCGGCCCTCCGGTATCACCGCCATCTTCTTGCGGTCTTTCGGGCTGCGCCCCAGCGGCGCGTCAATCGTGCCTCCCGGCTCCGCCATACTGCCATGCAGCAGCGCCAGATACCAACGGTTAACCGCGCCCTTGTGCCAACCCTCGGCCAGGCGTTGATGCGCCAAATCACTTTTAGCCACAATAATCAGCCCCGTGGTGTCCTTATCCAGACGGTGCACAATGCCCGGCCGCAAAACCCCGTTAATTCCGGATAAATCCCGGCAATGCGCCAGCAGCGCGTTAACCAGCGTACCCTGCCAGTTGCCGGCCGCCGGGTGCACAACCATACCCCGCGGTTTATTAACCACCAACAAGTCGGCGTCCTCAAACAGAATATCCAGGGGAATATTTTCAGCCGCCGCCTGCAAAACTTCCGGCTCTGGCAAAGCCAGGCAAATTTCGTCCCCCTCACTCAACAGATAATTAGCCTTGGGAACAATTTCCTGCGCAAGCTTGGCTGGCCGCAGACGCACCGCGCCCTGTTTCAGCAGCTTTTGCCAGAAAGAGCGGGATTTTTCCCCGCCGGCAATGGCCGACTCCGTCAAAAAGCGGTCTAAACGCTGTCCGCTACTCGCCGCCGGCAACACAATATTGATTTCCTGCTTATCCCAACCCATATGTTTCACTTAACCTCGGTTTTTTCCCGTTTTTCCTCCAGCAGAATCAACAGCGCCAACGCCGCCACGCCGCAGCAAAGCAGCATATCCGCCACATTAAAAACCGGCCAATGCGGCAGCTCCAAAAAATCCACCACATAGCCCAGCCGAAAGCGGTCCAGCATATTGCCCAAAGCGCCGCTCATAATCACGCTCAAGGCCAAACGCTGTCCCCTTTTGGCCGCCGGCGTCAGGCTGAACCACACCGCCAGCAAGGCCAGCAGCAAAACCGAAAACACAGCCAAAGCCAAAGTGCTGTTCTTAAACAGGCTCCAGGCCGCGCCGGTGTTCTGCACATAATGCAGGCGCAGCAGCGGCCCCAAAAGTTCAACGCTGCCCCCCAGGGGCAGGCTGCCCGCCACCAGCCATTTGCTTAACTGATCGGCAGCCAACCCCAACAAAATTATCAGAATAAAAATCATTCACCAAACCTCTTATATGCAATTTGTCTAAACCAAACCTTTAGCGCGCTGCACGCTCTCAATATAAAATAACAGCTGGGCAATAAAATCGCCGATCACCGGAATTCCTAAATCCACCAGCATATTCAGCAGATATAAGGCCAGCGCGCTTAACAGGAAGAAACCCAACGCAAAGCCCATACCCCGAAACACCCCCGCCAAAAAATGGCGCAGAAAAAACCGCAGCCGTTTTTTTAAGGCAAATTTTTCCCAAAATTTTTTCAGCATATCGTTTTATTTCTGTATTATACCATAGGGACAAGATCATTTTACCTAATACCAACAAATTGCACTATGGTATTTGTTCGTAAGCGGCTCTGCCTGCGTCTTTCAGACTTGACAATCGCCGATACTCACATTATATCATATAGCTACGCAAAGTTCAATCATTTTTCAAAAGCCTTGTGCAAATTGCCTTACATATTAATATATTTTTTATTATGCACCTGCACCACCGGAATATGCGCCGCCTCGTCATATTCCACCGCAATCAATCCATCGCGCAGATCCTGTAGGCGCACATAATTATGGCCGCTTTTTTCAATCGCCTGTACAACTTTCTCCGTGCCGTTCAGGCGAATTTTCAGCAGTTTTTCCAATTCGCCGTCCGCCTCCTTTTCTGAATTTTCTGTCAAGCCGCCGTTCATCATTCTTTGGGCGATAAATTGCAGCGGATTAACCAGCGAGGGATAATGATATTCCCCTTTATGTACCTCCAAATGCAAATGCCGGCCGGTAACGTTGCCGGTCGCCCCCTCAATGCCCAAAACCGTATTCTCGCCCACTTTTTGCCCGGCGCGCACATAAACTGTACGCAAATGCGCATAAAGCGTAAGATAACCGTCGGCATGGCGCACCTGCACACAGTTGCCGTAGCTGCCGCCCCGGCTAACCCGCAGCACCCGCCCCTCATAAAGCGGATATACCAAACCGTCGCCGCCAAAGCTCACCGAGATAAAATCCTGCCCGCTGTGCCAGCCGGCCCGCCACAGGCCGCCTTTAGCGCCATAGCCCGTACCCAGACGATACTTATCAAAAGGATAACGCATACCACCCTACACTCCTTTCTGGTTCTCCCTGCCGTTATTTTCCTGCTGGCCGCCAGCCGCCGGTACATTCTTGCCAAAAAAGAAACCCAACACCAGCATTACCGCACTGCTAAAAAGTTCGCTCACCTCCCGGCCGCTCAAGGTCATGATACACAGAACCAAAACCAGCGCCAGCGTAACCAGACTTTTAACATCCAACAGTCTGGCCAGTCTTTGCAAAATTGTCAAAACGCAACCCCTCCTTCATATTGTATTCAGTTTTTTTACGCAAGGCAAATCAAAAATCACACACAAAATCCCAAACAAAGCCCTTGCTTATTTTCGCAGCGGCTAAACTTCGGAGATTTATTTGCACTGTCCAGCAATAAGAAATTTTCCAGACCATTTGGGCCGGACGTATTATTGCGCAGCCAGTAAGAAACATTCTTTTGCGGCGTATGGCCGCAGCAGTAATATTCATACTGCCGGCTGTAAGAATACGGCGTAATCAGCCCGCTGTGTCCGCAAAGTTCATAATCAGAGAACAAAAACAACTCTTCGCTGCTGCTTAGTCCCTCCATAGAATTAACGCTGGCGGTATACTTGTTCACCAGTTTAATCACACTCTGCAAATCGGCCGGCATAGATTCCAGAATAGCCGGCAGCTGCTCGGTCCGCATATTACATTCCAGCCAGCTGTCCGCAAAATAAATATCCGGATCAATAGAATAATTCGCCGGCGTAGACGAGCGCATTTGAAAGGTCAGGCCGGCCCTTTCCCGCCCCGGCCGCGGCGTGGTCAAACAGTCATGATCAAAGCCGATAATCTGCATATCATAAGTGCCCAAACTGCTGGCAACGCTCTTGGTGCTGCCCAGAACATAGGCCTCTCGGGCCAGCCCGGCCTCCGAAACCTTAGCGATAAAAGCCCAGGGCGAAGCCGCCAGCGACGGTGCGGCCACCGCCCGCGTATAGCCAATCCGATCAACCCAGACGTCCCGAAAATAGGTTTTGCCGGCATAGATATAGGTCATCTCCCAAAGCCCCAGAGCCGATACCGGAGCCAGCAGCGTCATGCTGCTGCTCACCGTGCCGGAAAACGAAAGCTGCCCCTGCTCCAGCGTAACCTGCGTATTAGGCGGAGCCCAAATTTCAACGGCAATCAAACTTCTTTTCAGCAGATTTTCAATATTTTTATTAGCCGCCGTCATTTTAGTATTCAACGCGTCAGCCAGAGTTTTGGCCTCATCGCCCAGCTTAAGCTTAGCGTCGATGGTATCGGCGTTATTATTGAAATCCTGAATATTATAATATTCCGACGGCGCAGGTTTTTTCAAATTATAATTTATGGTATAAGTAGCCATCAATCAAGCACCTCCTCACGAATTTCCCAATGGCGCAGCCCCGCCAGTTCCGCGTGTTTATATTGGCCCAGGCGGCCATAGGTGTTATACAAAAGCTGCAAATCAAACTGCAAATTGGCGGGCAGCACCCGCCGCAGCAGCTCCCGCAGAGCCGGGGCACAGCCCTTAGAGCTAAGTTCCAAAAAGACGTGCAGCGTATAAGCAGCATGGTCCAGCGTCAAAACATATTCGCCCGCCGGCACATTGGCAGCCAACAGTTCCCGCAGGCGGCTGATCGTAAAAGGCAGCTGTTCGTTCAGGCGCAGCAGAACCAATCTGCGCCGCTCTTCCAGGCTCAGGCTGTCCCGCCCGGCAATTTGCAAAAGCTCCTCCCAGCGGCCAATGCCATAGCTGCCGGCCTGCATAATCATCTCCTCCGACAAAACCCCAGCCAGCCGTCGCCAGGCCGTGGCAAAAAAAGGTTGTTCCACGTCCAAAACCTGCTCAACATTCCGAATCTGCAAAGCCACCGGCGGCAGATATTCCGCCAGCTGCCCCGCCTGCGCCTCAAAGCTCGCCGCCGTTTTATAATCCGTATTATTAATGAACGCTCACCTGCCCCCGCACCGGGATTTCATCCGCCGCCAAAGTCAGGTTTGCGCTCTGGCCGTTCAGCTGCAAACTGCCCACATCCAAAATGCCGTCAAGCTGCAAAATCCGGGCCTCCAACTGGCTGACGCGCACAATCAGCCGCTCCGCCGCACCCCATCCGGCGCACAAATCCGCAAAATATTTGTCCACACAGCCCGCCGCCGCTTTCTGCACATCGGCAAGCTGCCAGCCCTCGCGCAGCGTAACGTTCAAACTCACCGCCACGCTTCTGGCTCTGGCTGCCGCCGCCGTAACCACATGGCCAATCGGGGCCAATCCCAAACCGGCACCCTGCCCCGGCGGTGGATCAAAAGTCATCTGCACGCGCTGCACCAACGCATTGTCCGGCACACCCATTTTTTCGTTCAACAAAAGCAGTTTCACAGTGCCGCCGCCCTTCCAGGCCGCCTGCACCTTAGCCGCGCCCACCCCGGCGATACTTTCCGCCTTATTAACATAATCTGCCGCATTGCCGCCAAAACTCTGTTCCACCAAATCTTTCAAATAGCGCGCCCGGAAGTTTTCCGTACTCTCCACGTCCTCGCCAGGGACCAGAATCCTGAGCAGTTCCGCCTTATTCAAACCGTTCATATATTCCAGCGGCACCATATTGCCAATATAAGCGTTGGGCTTGCTGCCCAGCTCCTCACATTCCAGTTCATAAAGTTTATCGCCTAAATCAGCCACAATACGCCAGTTAAAACGGTCGCAGCAAAAACGCGCGCCCAGCGGCGCTTTAGCCCCCGCCGCCAGTTCAATCTCGCCCAGGGCTCTGGCGGCGCTGGCCTGCCGCGGCGTCAATCCCCGTTCGCTGGCCCGCAGAATTAAATACTGGCGCGAGGCCGTATCGGCAAACCCCTCCAACAAAACCTGGTCCATAGCGGCATAAAGTCTGGCCAGTTCCCAGGCCGCCGGGGCCAGCGCATCCCAAATCAGCGAACCCTCGCGCTTATCCACAGGGTTATTCACCTGCGCCAACATATCGTTCATAATTTTTTCATAGGTCATATTTTCAAACATTTCTTTCACCTCCCCGCCTGTCCGCCTAAAGCGCAATTTCCGCGGCCAGCGTCATTTCGCCGTAAACGCTTTTCACCGTGAACTCAACCAGCAGGCGGCTGCTCTGCTGCTTAAAGCTGAAATTTTCCACGTTCAAAATCCGCTCGTCCCGCAGCAGCGCCTCCCGCAGCCGCCTTTCCACCTCCGGTATCACATAAACCAGGGGCTGGCCGAACAGGTCGGCCAGCTCCACGCCAAAACCGTCAGGATAAACCGGCCACTGCCCGGCTTCAGTCTGCAAAAGCATAAACACCGTCTGGCGCAGCGCCGCCGCTCCCTCCGTCATACCCCGCAGCACACAGCCCTGGCCGGAAAGCTCGCTCATTGCATAGGTTCTGCTCTCCTCCGTCATCAGTTCGGCCTCCCCCGCCTACATCCCGGCCAGATTACTGAATTTCTCCGGGATCTCAAAGTCTTCAAAGGTAAAGCGCAGTTCCTCCTCCAAATATTCATCCTCCGCGCTGAACTTGGCCAAAACGCCGCCGTCCAGGTTGCAGTCTTTCAAAATCACCGTTTGCCGGCCAACGCTGCTCACCGGGTCCTCGTTAGTAATCTGAATATCAAAATACATATCCTCGCCGCTTTCCTTAAAGCGATACAACAGTTCCCGAAACACCGAGCTGTTATAATGAAAGGTCGCCTTGCCGGAACCGCTCCAGCTAACGCCTTTATTGCCCCGGCCAACGCGTCCCAAAACCGGCACCTGCATTTTTTTCTTTTCAATGCTGGCCTCCAGATTAATGGCCTGCATAAATTTATAACGCCGTCCGTCGATTGTAACATAACATTCCGCCAATCCGGCGCTTAAAGCGTCCCAGGCGTTCATGGTTGTTGCCATATTTTTCCCCTCTTTCTATATTATTAATTTTTAGTTAAAAGTAACCGTCAGGTATAACTGCGACATCGCGTTGGTTACGTTCAGACGGACCGAAACCACCACCGCTTTTTTATTTTCGCCCTGCTCCACCGCCACGTCGTCGGTAGAAAAGCCCTCGATAGCGCGCAGCCCCTCCAGCTTGCGGAAGTAAGCCACCACATCGCTCCACAGGCTAATGCGCCCGGCGTTGTCATTAGGCACAATTCCCAAATAACGCTGATAAAACAGGCCGGCCAAATCCAGCACAATCTGGTCCAGCACTCTGATCGTCTGATTAAAGCGCCGGTCTTCCTGGCCGCTCTCCTGCCAGCCCACCAGAGAGTTCACGTCCTCCAAAACCCGAAGTTCGCCGTTCAAACGGTGCAAAACCAGTTTCCCGTCCAACAGGGCCTGCTGCAAATTCCGCTGCCCGCTTACCGCCTGCGCCTTAATCTCCCCGTCGTAAACGGCATTGGTCAGCGTAGCGTTCACCGCGCAGCCGGCTTCCGCGCCCAACACCCAATAAACCAACGCGCTGGCCGGCCAATCAGTTTCCGCCGCCGGGCAGCCCACTGAAATCACGCCCTCATAATTAGCCCCATAATCATAAAGCACCGTCTGGAACTTGCGCCCGTTATCCTCGCGCTGTTCTCTGGTATACTTGGCCAGCAAAGTTTTCACGGCCTGCTCCGTGCTCAAACAGCCCAAAACGTTAAAATCACATTCCGTCAACGCCTCAAGCATCGTTTGATAATCCTCCGCGGCCGCCTTAGCCTTGCTGCTGCCTCCGGTCAGCTGAACATAACTGTCAGCCGTCAGTTCCGCGTCTTTTTTCCAACAAACAAAATCATTATCCCGCAAAGCGGCGGCGCTGCTCACCTGCTGGCGGTCAATCTCCTGGCCGGCCAAAAAAGTTATAACCTCAAAACCGCCGCCCGGTTCCGGCCCAGCCTCCACCTTCACCGTCAGCGCGTTGCCCCGCTCGCCGCTGTATTTGGCCGTGCTCAAAGCGCAGCCCGCCTTAGCGCCGCCATTCAAACGATAAAAATAACAACCCCCCGCGTGCAGAAACAAATCCCGCAGCCCTTTCAGCTTTTCATCACCATAAGCATAACCAAACAGCTTTTGCGCCTTGCTCCTAAACTCGCCGGCCTCCACAAAAAAGGGCTCGCCCTCCGGCCCCCAGTCCAGCTCCAGGCCTAAAGCAGCCACGCCCCGCTCAGACACGTTAGAACCAGCCCGGCTCTGCTGATTAACATTCACATAAACCCCGGGCAAAATTTTATTTTGCGTTACAAAACTTCCGCCACCAAACGCCATACTTCTTCCCTCCATTATAAAATTTATTTTTCTGTATGATCATCATTTACAATATTGTCGTTATTATCTTCGCTGTCCGCCAATAACCAGAACTCCATCAAATCCGCGCCTGCCGGCGGCTCGCTCCAGCCGTCCGCCGCCTCCAGCTCCAAAGTGGTATAATAAACATACCTGGCCTTAAAGCGCAGACATTCATTGCCAGCCTGCCAGCTAAGTTCCCGGCCTCGATAACCGCGCCGGCGTCCCGTCAACTCGCCCATCCCGCGCACCAACCCCTCGCCGATGCGCTCCTGTTCGCTCAAACCGCTTAAATTTTGCGCCGCGGACGAATTAGCCGCCGTTTCCGCCGAAAATCGGCGCTGCCGGGGATAATAACACAGTTCCAATTCAATTTCCCGGCGCACCCGGCCGCAGGGCCAAAGCTGACGGCGCAGCGCCGGCGGCGGCAAATAAAAACAGGGCGTTCTTTCACCCTGCAAAAGCCGGCCAAAATAAACCGGCGCTCCCTCCGGGAAAAGCCGGCGCAGCCTGTCCGCCACCGCCCATAAAAAATCCTGCAAAAGTTCTCCGCCTCCTTTCGCTCAGGCCCGCTCATCCAACAATTTAACCTCCATTTCCCAATGCGTGGGATAACTGGCCGCCAGCCCGCTGCAAGCCAGCCAAAAAACCTGCCCCTGCTGCTCCACCCGCATCCGGCTGCCGGCAGGCGGCGCGCCGCTCTGCTCCGCCCGGCTTAAAAACAAGCGGCAGTGCGCTGCCACCCGGCTGCCGTCCTCGTCCGCCGCCGCCGGCCCATTCTGCTGCACGGCCAAATGGCAGGGCAGGCTTTCCTGCCCCTCCACCGGCTGCCAACCGGCAAAATCAGCAAACCCGCCGCATAAAACACCGTCCTGCGCCAATGGCTGCAAAGCATAGACCGTGCAAATACCGTCCAAAAACTGCTGCATCATCCGGCCCGCCCGGGCATAAAGCGCGGTCATTTTCTGCGCATACAAACAATCACCCCCAAGCTGTCAATTTCCGGCCAACCGGCCAAATCAAAGAGAACGCCAGGCGCACAGCGCCGCCCGGGCCTCCCGCAGCAGGCCGGCGGCCAAAAGTTCCGCCCGGCTCAAAGAGTCGACGCCGCTTTTCTGCGTACCGCCGCCAAAACCCCAGGTGGCGTCCCCCAAACGCAAAGAGGTCAGCGTTGGCATCACCGCCAAACTTTCCGGGGCCAGGGCCATTTTGGCCTGCAAAAAATAGCCCGCCGCCAGGTCCAGCAAGGCCTCGCGCAGGGCCGGGGGCAGTTCGCACGCCTGCCCCTCCTGCTCCGCCAACTCCAACCTGGCCCAGTCAATCCGGTTACAAAAGCGCACAGCGAACGCCGCCGCCCGCCGTCCCGCCAAACACAAATCAGCCTCGTCCGGCTCCGAATCCGGGCCAGTTTCCGCAAACTCATAGCCCAAAGCCAACAGCCGTTCGCGCAGTTCCTCCGGCTGAATAGTCAACTTCGCCAACATAATTACTCACCGCTGCCGGCGGTCGTTCCCGCCGCCAGTCCGGTAATCGAGGCATGCAAAAAGGCCGGGCCGTGCGCCAAACCAATTTGACCATAAATCTGGATTTTATCCGCCGCGCCGGTTTTGGCCAGTTCCTCCTCAAACAGCACGCCCTTTCCCGGCACAGCCTGGAACACCGGGGCCAAATGTGCCACATCGGCAATCAAAATGCTATCCGCCGGCATAAAACGGTCCCAACAAACGCCCAAACGGCAAAAATCGGTTTCCAGTTCCGTAATATTCACACCGCCCACCTGGCGTTGACTGGGCGTATAAACAGCAGTGCCCGCAAACTGCGAGGAATAAAGTTCCGAAAGCGCCTGTTTCTGAAAAGCCGGCAAAAACATCACCATATTACTGAAGTACGCGCCATTATCGGCCATCGCACGGAAAACCTGCTGCAAAAGCGTCTTGCTCAACGCCGCGCCCTTAGCGTCAATAGTCGTGCCGCCGCTGCAAAGTTCCAACAAGCCGCGCGTCTTATTAGCCTTGCTGCTGCTGTCCGCCCGCTGAAACTTGCCGTTAATAAAGCTGTGTTCCACATCTCGGGCAATTTTAATCAGCTTATGCTGAACCTGAAAAGCCCTCTCGTCAGCTAACGGGTTGCCCTCCTCACCGGCAGTATTCAATCCCTGCATACGCCCGCAGTTGCTTTGCTTGGCATAAGTCAAATTGATAACCTCCTGATGAATCTGCACCACGTTGGTTTGCTGCTCGCGTACCGCCATCTGCGCCTCCGGGGCCACCGCCGCCGCCTCTTCCGAAATCGCCGGCTGAACGGCCTCCGGATAATCAAACAGCGCTGCCGTAGGGAATTCAAAATTAGTGGTCATTCTCCCGCCGGAAAGCCCGCCAATCATCGCCAAAAGCGGGGTTTGCATCGCGTCGGCGCAAAACAGTTCACCGGCATAATTAGGCAAATTCCAAACCGTACCAATATTACTTACCTGTGTCATTATTAATCAATCCTTTCTATTTAAGTATAATTTTTATTAAATAAACCTTTAACAAACGTTCTTTAAGATATTTTATAAATTTCCCCAACAATTTCACTCCGCCGCTCACACGATAATCCCCCTGGCCGCCGCCTCCTGCTTAAGCTTAATCGCCGCCACGCCCTCGGCCTGGGCCAAACGCAGGCTCCAACCGCCGTCTGCGCCGCCAATATCTTCCACATCGCAGCCCGCCGCCGGGGCCAGCCCCAACCATTCCGGGCTAAACTGCCGCTGCAATTCCTCATAGCTTGTCCGGCTAACAAATTTGCGTTCAAACTCGGCCAAATTTTCCTCATTAACCGCCTCGCCAAATAAGGCCCGCAATTCCTCCAGCATATACCGCTCACCTCCTTTCATATTCAAACGCACCGCTGCCCAACCGCCAACTCCTTTTGCAGGCCGGCAATTACAAAGGCCCGCTCGGCAGCGCTCATATGGATAAAATCCGTTGGCCGCCAGCCCCAGCGCAGCATTGCCGCCAACGCCGCGCTCACCTCCCAATCGCCGGCCTCAATCAGTTTTTTGCCGCCGCCAACTGCGCGCCCGCCGCCTGGCTCTGCAAATTAAGCTGCTCAAAAGCGCTCTGCAAAACCTGATATTCGCCCGGCGAGAGCATCGCCAACAGCAGCTTTTCCGCCCCCAACACTCCATAACTGTCCTGCAATTCGGCGCTGTTCAAATCCGGCCACACCACAGATTTTGCCAAAAGCGCCAAAAAGATGTCGTTATAATGCGGCTGCCCGGCGCCGCCCGCCGCCAGCAAAAGCTCCTGCCAATCCGCCGCGGTTAAAGGCTGCAATTCCCATTCCTGCGCCCGGCCCGCCTCGTCCACAAACCGGTCGGATACCGCCACGCGCACATTCTCCCGCCGGGCATTAGCCTGCAAAAAAGCCGTCAAACTCTGGCTCATCATTTCACCTCCCCTCACACCAAGGATGAACTGTTCAATATCGCCTCAATATCATCGCACAGCCTTTCGGCTACCAAATCGGCCAAACCGTCCAAATCCACAGCCGATGCCGTCAAAAAATCGCTATCGCCGGCCCGGCTCTCCACCGCTAACTGGGTTTCGCGCGCCGCCTTTTCGGTCAGATTAATTGCCGCCGCCAGCCTTTGATTATCGTCCGCCGGCTCCGGCCTGTTCGCCACCGGTATTGCAGCCACCCGCTCCCCGCTGTTCAGCTCCGGTATTTTATCCGGCGGCCCGCTCGCTTCCGCTATTATATCAGCAGGCCCAGCCACCGCCGCCTCGCCGCTCTGCCGCGAAATCACCTCCTCGCTTTCAGCCAAGATAGCCGCCAGCCCCGCAGCGCTTTGCGCCTCGCCGGCCATTTCCCGCGCCGGAGAATTTCGCACTTCCATTCCCGCCCGCACGTCAACCGCCCAATCTGCCAGAATTGGCGACTGTCCGTCCGTTTCCGCTTCGGCGGCGGTTTCCGGCGGTTGGCCAGTATTCGGCCGCGCTGTAAACGCCGGCAGCCGAACGGCCAAATCAACTGGCGGCCGCCCCCGTACATTTTTTTTCCCAGCCGCCGCAACCAACGAGCCTGACAACGCGGGCGAGCCTGGCAACGTAACCAAGTCCGGCGGTGCAGGCAGGTTCGGCAGTGCGGGCAAGGCCGCCCGCTTCTGCGGCCTGCCGCCGCCTCCGGGCCGGTTCAGATTACTCAACCCCTGCCGAATTTTTTTGCCGGGGTTTTCCGGCCTGCCAACCACGCCCAACAACAGGGCCAACTCCTGTTCGCTCGGCCTCCCCACCGTCGAGCCCTCGCTCACCAGCGGCCGCCCGCCGCCCAGACTTTGCCGGTCAACCGCTCGTTGTTGCCAAACGCGCCCCTGCCGCAGCCAATTCAGGCCTGCGCGCAGTGCATCTTCCCAAAGTTCCATCTTTTCACCCCCTTTTCATTATCAAAACCTGTTTTTCAGGCCTCGTCCAGTTCCGTAGCATAATAACGGCTGACGATCACATAAGCCTGCCCGCCCTGTACGCAGGCCAGCAAAACCCGATCGTCAAGCGTCAAATTATGATAAACGGTATAAATCTTATCATGTAAATAACGCTCGTCGTCCAGCCGCCGCTCCACACTGCCAATCACCGGGTCGGTCAAAATCAGCTGTTCCTCCGGAACCAAAAGCCGCTGCTCCACCAAAATCTGCAAAGGGCTTTCCCCCACCACCCGGCCAAAGGCAAAGTTCACCGCCAACTGACTGTCCGCCGCCCGTTGGGCCAGCCCCGCCAGCGTTTCTGCCAAAATCGCCGTCTGCAAACGCTCACCTCCTTAATTCCCGCCAAACTGCCAAAATTCGCCTATAAGCCGCCCACATATTTCTGGCAAACCTTTTCCTGATATTCGCGCAGCCGCAGAGCCACCCGCACGTCAAAGCCCAAATCAGCCGCCTCCAAAACCTGATAATCCTCCAAACTCACCAGTATACTGGTATTAAAAATTTCCTCGCCGTTCGGCAGCGAGCGATAAATAATCAGCCGTCTAGGCTCCCCCGCCGCTGCCCATTCCGCCAGACGGTTCAAATAATAAATTGGCTTAAAAACCTTAACCCCGTTGCGCAGCAGCGGCGAATCCTCAAAATAGGGCAGCAGCAATTCAAAGCTGATTTCCCTAAGCCCCGCCGGCCGCAAAAGGTTCATTTCGCCGCCGTCGGCCAGCTGCACCAGCTGATTATTCTGGCAAATCTTCAGGCTGTATTTTTCCGGCGCCAGCGGCAGCTCCACATCGCCAATAAAATAATGATACATTTCTCACCCCTCCCCAAAATTCATATATATTTAATATGTCAGCTTAATATATACACTCCAGGTTTAAATTCATCAAACAATTTCCCGCCACAATTCTGTGCTCCGCTCTTTTCACCAACGCCCAACAGTCCACCAGCTGCTCGCCCAAATTCAAACGCAGGCCAACCATGCCGCCGCCGCGTACCCGCCAATCCCCTGGCGCGTCCCGCACCACCAGGCTTTCCTGCCGCCGCTGATAAGCCTGCAAAAGTTCTCTGGCCCGGCTATAAGTCTGCTGCCTAGCGTCGGCGCTCTTGCTCACCAGCTGCAATGGCCCCCAATCGTCAATTCGCTCCCGGTTCTCCGCCACAAACTCCTTGCGCAGGCCCTTGCGCTTATCCTCATAAATCACCTTAACCCGGTTAAAGGTTTGTCCGTCCACCGAGGTAGCATATTCATAGCCGCCAATGCAGTTCTCCGCCAACAGAATATTCACCCGCAAATCCCAGCAGCTCCGCAGGCAGATTTTGCCGGCCTCGTCATAAACAAAATAGCGGCTGCCCTTGGCCTGCCAAACCTCATTCAACACCTCCCCCAGCATATCCAGATAGCGCCGGTTGTCAAAGCTATGCGCCGACAGGCGCACCCCACAATCCGCCACCGTTCCAATCTGCAAATTATTCTCGCTGCAAATCCGCCGCAGCAAATCCCCCGGCGAAAAATCCTGCATAACGCAGCAGTCCCGGTTTTGCAAATAACGCAGCTGGTCATAAGCCCGAACCTGAATAATTTCCGGCTGACTGCGCTTTTTGGCAAACACCCGCCCGGCAAAAATCACCTGCCCGTCAACCAACAGCCGCACCGGCGCGCCCTCCAAAAAGTTAAGCATACCGTTTTTAAGCACCGCAAAATCCAACACCGCCGCCGCGTTAGCCCCCCGCTGCAAGCGCAGGCCGCTTAAAACCTGCGGCCTCAGCCAGTCTTCGCCGTTGCCAATCAACAAATCAAACTGTTTCATAACTGCGCCTCGTCATTTTCCTGTTTGGCCTGCGCCTGCAAACGGCGCAGCTCGCCCTCCACGTCGTTCACCCAGGGGTGCTGGGCAATAATTGATTTATCCGAAAGCAGCCCGCGGGATTTCAAACAGTTGTCAATAACCTCGCTTTCGTCAATCATAATGTCCCGGTTAAAAATCAGCCGCCAGCCACAATCCAGAAAATCGCCCTGTCCGCTCATCGCCAGATAGCGTTTCACAAACCACAGCAAGTCGGTAAAACTGGCCTGCCATTCAGTTTCCAAATCGTTAGCGTCCAGGCATATGTCGCTATACATTGATTTAATATTCAACTCATTGGCCGCCCGATAAGCCCGGTCCAGCTTAGAATCAAACCCCAAACCGTTTTCAATAATCGCCCGCTGCAAAAGTTCCAGAATAGCCTGATAATTGCCGGCGTCCACTTCAACGGCCAGGCTGTCAATACCGCCCTCCGCGCCGTCGATCGTTTTCACCTTAACCGCCCCAAACGCCGCCAAATTATGTCGAAACTCCGCCAAATCCGTACCGTCATAATTTTTAATCACCAAAATTGTGTTGCGGCTGTCTTCCTGCATAACGTTTTCAAAACCAGATAACATGGTATTCAGCGCGTCCTGCAAGGATTTCACCCGGCAGATCAAAGGCTGTTCCCTTTCATTCAGCTTAAAAGGAATCAACGGCACGCGCTGCCAATTAAATTCCTCCCAGCCACCAGCCGCCGTCCGATGCCGCAAATAAGCCAGCCGCCGGCCCGCCGCCGAATTGTCCGCTCGCTCGCCCGGCGCGTCCCACTGCCAGGCCGTCAGCCTGCCGGCCCCCGGCTCCCAGCCAAACCGGCGCACCCCGCCGCTATCATACACTTCCACGCCCCAAACGGTTTGCAGCCGCCCCCGCCGCCAAACCTCCCGGCCAAACAAACGCAAAGCGCCCGTTAAAATATTATGTTCCGCGTCCGCCCAAAAGGGCAAAATCTCCCGGCCGCCAAAGCGGGCAAAGGCCAGCCGCCCGCTCAAATCAATATACGGATAAAGCCAGGCAATCCCCTGATTATAACAATCCTTGCCCAGCCTTTTTAACAGCCGCATAAACGTCCGGTCAAAAACCCGGCTCAACGCGTCGGCAAATTTTGGGCATTCCGCCTCCCAGCTAATCGGTTGCCCCAACATATAGTTGGTTTTCTGGTTCACCAACTTGGCATACTGATTATTCACCAGCCGGTTATTCGGCAGATTTTGGGCCGGCTCCAACTGGCCGCCGCGCCCAATCACCAGGCGCTGCTCCCGCAGAATATCCTGCCGGCCGGCAAAATATTCTTCGCCCAACACCATCCAACGCCGCCGCTCCGAGGTCAGCCAGCGTTCCAGTTCCCAGGCCAACACCTCCAGCTCCTCGGGCTGCCCGCCTTTTCCGGCGTACAAAAAACCGCCGGCTGAACTCAGCCTGCGGCACGCATCGGCAATTTTTTGCATTATAATTTTTCATCCCTCCTCAATCTTTTTCTGTTGCTCTCATTCTTTCCTGATGATACCATTCTAACACATCACAATCGGACATTCCATGCCATCTTTTTTTCCTAAGGATATTTTACTAAACTAAAAAGTTCAATAGTGCCCCAAATGCGAGGAATTAGACTGTGCGGCGAGGAGGCGTACTAATAGTACGTTGACGAAGCCAAACAGCCTAATGACAAAGCAGATGGAGTACTAGTGAACTTTTTTAGGCAAAACTAAAACTGGCTCCCCGCAGCAAATCCTCCGCCGCATAACGCATCGCGTCCATCAAATGATTATGCCCGTCCTCCGGCACATTCAGCAGCCGGCCATTTTTGTCTGTCTGCCAGCTATACGCGCTGATCTCGGCCAAAAAATTGGGGCAGCGCGGCGATACCAAAATTTCAAAACCCTGCAAAAAGTCAATTCCGTGCCGCACGCTGTCCGCTCCCTTGCGCGCAGGCTTAATCCGGCTCAAGCCCAGTTCCCGCAGGCGGTCAATGCTCTTCGGCTCGGCGCTGTCCGCGCAAATTTTCTCCTTAGCATAACCCTTAGCCACAATCTCGGCATAAAGCTGCTCATTGCTCAACCCCCGCCGGTATATCTCATCAAAAACCCAAATACGCCGCGCCGTCAAATCAACCAGGCCACAAAACAGAGCTGTCTCATCATTCACATAACCAAAATCCAGCCCAAAGATACTGCGCGCCTGCGCCCCCGCGGCTGCCTCCCGCCAGTCAAAGTCCGCCTCGCGCCAGTTTTCATAAACCAGCCCCTCGGCCACGCCCCATTCTCCCAAACCGGCCACCCGGTAACGCCGCGGGTTCTGAATGGCCATATTGGCAAAAACGCGCCGGTCGGCCTCGTCCAAAAACTCATTGCAGCGATAATCCACCGTCTTGGCCAAAATATCCGGGCTAGCCGGGCAGTCAAAAAAACGCCGCTTTAACCAGTGGTTTTCATTCCACGGGTTAAAAGTCAGCGTCAGCTGCTTAAAAGGGGCCTCGCCCCGAATACTCTCATCCAAAATAGCAAAATCTTCCTCCCGGCTAACCTCATAGGCCTCCTCCAGCCATAAAAAACAGAGCTGTCCCTGCCGCGCGGCAATCGAAGTTATTTTTTGCGGGTCATCCAACCCCCGAAAAAAGATCTTCTGCCCCGTCGGCAAATAGGTCAGTTCCAAAGGCTCCTCCCGGCGCTGCCAGGCCGCTTCCACGCCCAGCCGCCGGATTGCCCAGCAAAGTTCCGCATAGCACGAATCTCGCAAAGAGCGGTAAGTTTTGCGCACCACCAACAAATTGGTCTGCGGCAGGCGTAGCAGCCGCCAAATCAAATTAAGCGCCGTCGTTTTGGATTTCTTGCTGGCCCGGCTGCCTTTCACCACGCGGTAGCGGCCGGTAAAATGCCAAAAATCCCGATAACCTCCGCCCACCAAATCCGGCAGATATATTTCCTGCACACCCTCACCGCCTTTCCGCCCCACGGCCAATCTCAATCCGCCAAATCATCCTCGCCCCAAATTCTCACCTCCAACGCCCGCTCGGCCTCTTTATTTTTCTCCGCCTTATCAGAAAAAATATGCTTGCTGCGCCCCAACAGTTCCGCCGCCTTGGTTCGCTCGCTCACCTTGGGCGCGTCCAGCTCGCCGCGCATCACCTCCGTCAAAAACTGCATAATCTCCGTTTTGCAGGCCACTGCCCGCCTGGCTTTTTCCACCATATAATCCCCCCTAAAATTTTTCATATTTTTTTATACTAGCATTTTAACACATCTCAATCGGACATTCCATGCCATCATGCGGCAAAGCAAAAAAATGAATAAAACCCGCCGCCCCGGGCAAACTATCTATACACAGACAACAAAACGATTACTCAGGAGGTACAAACCATGACGAGCAAAGAACTGCTGTATATTGAAGACGCTCTCGGCCATGCGCAGTATTTTCAAAGCAAATGCCAAGAAACCCTCGGCCAGCTGCAAGACGCCGAATTAAAAACCTGCGTTCAGCAAATGGCGCAAAAGAACCAACAAATTTATCAAAGCTTTTTCAGTCTGCTGTAAAGGAGGCCCCCCATGAACAACAATAACGATAAAAACCTGATGGAAAATATGCTGCTGCTGGAAAAAGGCGTCTGCGATCTCTATATGCACGGCGCTATCGAATCCTCCACCGCCAACGTGCATCAAACTTTCAACAGCGCCCTTAACAATTCGCTGGCCATTCAAGACAATATCTACAACAAAATGTCCGCCAAAGGCTGGTATTCCCCGGACCAGGCAGAGCAGAACAAAATCAACTCTGTCAAACAAAAATTCTGTTGCAGCCAGGGCGCTAACTAGGGCTGCACGCGAAAGCTTTTAGCCAAAAGAAAAAATAGCCGAACCCTCAAGAAAAAGGTTCGGCTATTTTACTATACTTAAACTGATTCTGGCCTGTCGCCAATTTTCAGGTTAATCCGCAGAAACCTGGGTTTTGCTGACGCCAGAGCCTTTGGCGATTGAAGACTGACGGGCCCTCTGGGCGCGTTTTTCCGCCTCGATCTGTTCGCGCTCGGCAGCGGCCTGTTCGGCGCGGATTTCAGCAGCCGACTTCTTGATAGTATTGTCCTTGCTGCTGGTCTGTTTTTCTTCCTCAACTTTCTTTTCCGGTTCTATGGTAGCGGGTACGGAGGAAGTAGCCGGCTGTGCGGCAACCTTGGCGCGCGAATTTGCACTGGCGCTCTGGACAGTTACACTACCATTTTGAACTGTTGCCGTCGCGGTTACATTTCCATAAGTACCATTGTTTAATTTACATTTTTCAATGGTTGCCGTAACTGTGATTAGGCTATCATCATCAGCGGCAATAGTTAACAGACCAGTTGTTGCGTTTATGGATGTACCTGATTTGTTGCCGCTTATAGTCCATTTAACAGTTTTAACGCTTGCAGTTGTCGGATTTACAGTAGCCGAGAACCGTATATTATTTCCCTCTTTTTGGTAGTCAATAGTAATATCGGATACGGATGTAAACGGCGTAACCTTTGCACTGCTGGTTACATCTTGCAATTTATTGCTAGCTATTTTGCCGTTTCTAATAGCAGCCTGAACTGTAATCGTTTTTGCATCTTCGTCATTAGCAATAGTTAATAAACCATTCTCTATTTTTGTTCCCTCTTTATGAGTGGTTATTATGCTCCACTCAATATCGCTTGCCTTGGTCGCGTCAACAGGCGTAACAGTTGACGTAAACTGTAAGGTTTGGCCAGTTTCTACGGTTGTAGAACCATTAGCGGCAATTTCCAATTTACTTACCGAAGTGAAAGGTTTAATCAATACAGATACCTCTTTGGCCGCGCCGACAGTTTGAGCGGTAATATTTAGTGTTGTGTCTGCCTTAATAACATCAGTGCCGATTAGTTTGCCGCCGTCAATATCAATTTTAGCAGTTGGGTATAGTTTCATAATAGCATCTAAATTGGTGATATTCCATTCAATATCGCGCCCACCTACCGAAGTAGACAATGCGTCAGCTGAGAATGTAATATTTTCACCGGCGTAAAACTCCGGAATATCATTTTCGCCAATGAGTGTCGGATCATCCTTGGTATCACGCTGCCAGAAGATATTGCTGACATTCAGACGATCAACCGAAATATCTAAAGTATTAGAAGGCAACTCTTCCAGCTTGTTGTCAACCAACCGACCGTTTGCCATTGTGGCAACCACCTTGATTGTGTCGGCAGTTTCATCAGCACCAATAGTAAGGACGCCTTTGTCGTCAATTGTGGTTTTTTCGCTCTCGTGTCTATCCCCTTTGGCAAAGCCCCAGGTGATTGTTTGCAGGTCTTTGTTCCAATCATCGCCGGTTACATCATATTTAAGCGGTAACGTACCGCCTATTTTAACATCAGGGGTGTTATCTTTATGCGTTGGATTGGAAATTGTAAATGTTGTGTTATCAAATGAAGTAAACGGCAATACGGTTATTTCATATTCCCGCGGTATATTTTCCTCGGTGGAGGGGTTGGTGGCGGTTATCTTCAGCTTGCCGGAAAAATCGGCAGGAATATCAATAACATAATTATTGTTTGTATCTTTTTCGCCTGTTACTTTGGTATTGTCGGTAGTCCATACCAATGTTCCGCCATACAAATTCATTATCGCGTCAGACATTTTGAAACCGGCTGTTTGTCCGGCATAATAGGTCTTATCTCCTGCCAAAGGCTCGGTGCCTGATACAATTTCAATCGGCCCGGTTTGCGCCGGTTTAACCTCAATATTAAAGGATTGACTAAAGTCTGCGTCTTTTGCGTCGCCATAGGCCTGCGTGCCGTTAACAACTTTGGCGGTTAAGGTAAGCGGGCCGACTTTCTCGGCATAAAACTTATCGCCCTCTATTTTATCTTCGCCGTTATACCATTCAATCGTTTTGCAGGTAGCGGCGTCAGCGTTTTTAATCTTAATAACGCTCAAATCAATCTCGGCGGTGCCGTTTTCCGGGGATAAATATACTGTCTTTGGCAGCTCACCGGTAAAGCTGCTGACCGGGATAAATTTTTCCACCCTGATTTTCTGAACTTTATCGGTAGTTTTATCCAGATCGTCAACCGCGCTGTTATGCACCCGTACCTTTATCTCATCGATTTTATCAACAGGGAAGTTGGTGGGGATTGTAAGCGTAGGCATTGGCGCTTTAGGATCGCTAAGCGTCAGTGTGATTCCAAACAGCGCCAGCTCACCGGCGTTATCAATCGACCATTGCAGTTGCCCGTTATAATTAGCCATAATGCTGTTGGGCAACTTAAAGGTAACGGTCTGGCCTGGATAGTAAACCATTTCTTTAGCCAAGGGGGCCTCAATAACGCTAATATCGCCTACCAACGGCGGGTTAACCTTGATTTTAATAAGCTGTTCTTTATAGTCCCCTTTGCCGCCGTCAATGCCGCCGCTGATTACCGGCCTTAACACAATCTCACCGGTGTTGCCGGCTCTCAACGTGGGATTGGGATTGTTGGCAAGTTGATCTTGGGTGATACCGGTGGGGCTTTCCTTAGCTAATTCCCATTTAATAAGCGAGTTAGTCGGCGTTATACCGTCTTTATCAGAGTATACCTTGGTATCCAGCTTAAAGTCAGTGCCGGCATAGGCCTGATAGGCGCCGTCAACCAGCTGCAAACCGGTTAATTCAACCTTGGTAACCGGTCGGTAAGGCGCGTCTACCTTGATTTTGAAAGTTTCGCGCAGATCGCCATCCGCCTTGCCGTTAAGCACAGTGGCCGTCAGCGTAACATTGCCGGGTTCGGTTAAAATCAGCACATTCTCGCCGTTAATGCTGGCGCCCTCGCCCTTAACGCTCCAGCTGATTTCTCTGTTGCTGGCGTTGCTGGGCGAAACGGTTGAATCAACCGTTTTAAGGTCAATCCTGAACTCGCGTTTATCATCCTGTTCCACCAGCGTAACCGCCTCGCGAATGTTGGCGGTAATCTTCTCCGCCGGGATAAACACCTCGGTTACGGTTACGGTAAACGGCTGGGAAACAAAATCCTTGCCAATGCTCACGCCGTTTTTAACGGTGCCGGTCAGAGTAAATTTGCCGGTGTTGGCGGCCGTCAGCAGATTGTCGGTGCGGCTGACTCCGGCAGTGTCGTTAGTAACCGTCCAAACCACGTTGCTGATGGTGGCGGTGCTGCTGTCGGAATATTTGGCCTGAATTTTATCCAGCTGAATGGAGCCGCCCTGCTCAATTTTTTCCGGGATACCGCTCAGGCTGATAATCGCCTTAAAGTTGGGCAGCTCCGGCCTGGTATACTCGTCCGGCGGGGTCAACATATCAACATTCAGATTGGGCACGCCGGTAACGTCGTTAATCTTGCCCTTGCCCTTGGCAATAACCTCAGCCTTGGCGGCCACCAACACGTTGATATTGCTGTTGTCCAGCTCTATGTTCAGCTTGCCGGAGGTGTTTACGGTCAGGTTATCAACGTGCGCGTCCAAACGCAGCGGCTCGGTCAGGGTGCCGTCCACAATCACCTTATTAAGGATATACTCTTTAGGGCTGGTGGCAATATTGGCGTTGTTCTGCACAACAATGTCGCCCTTAAGCGTGGTGCCGTTATTCAATTTCAGGCCCACCGGCTGTTTAACGGTTTCAGTCGGTTTTTTATCAATGTAGATGTTCTTCTCCAGCACGCAGTCCGAGAAGATAATCGAGTTCTGCCCGCCGCCATGGATGTAAACCTGTCCCTTAACGGTAACATGATCCAGGGTTACGGTGCCGTCGGCCACCGCGGTGTCAATAATCAGGTTGGTATCAACAATAACATTGCTGACCGTAACCCCGGCGCGCTGTACGGTTACCGTATCATAATTAGCGTCGCCCTTTTTGCCGTTATTGCCGTTAACATTGCTGGTTACCACCAGATCCTTAACGGTAGGCGTAGTCGTGCTGCCGCCCGGTTTGTTGTTGTTGTTGCTGCTGTTATTATTATCATCGTCGTCGTCATCATCAGAGCCGGTATTGTTGGTATAGGTGGGGCGGGTGCCGGAGCCGGAGGTTATCAGCTTGTTGGGTTCAATGCTGGAACTGATACCGGAAACATGCGTATACATCTTGTTGATCTCGCCGCTGCCGGTAATCTCCACCCGGTCATATAAATCCATATCGCCCACATAAGCGTCCTTGGCAAAGTTGATTTTGGCGCGGTCGGCATTAGACGTAGCCTCAAAATTGTCAATATCCGCATTGCGGCCCAGGCGAACATTAGCGTCGGTATCTAACACCAGATTGTCAACCGCAGCGTCAATATTAACGGTGGATACCGAATCATCAGCAATCGTAACGTCGCCATAGCCGCCGCCCTCAATGCGGCCATTGCGCCAAAATTCCAAATCGTCAATTTTCGATTTACTGTTGGCCGTAAAGGTTACGCCGGATTTATCCAACACCACTTTGTCAAAGTCGCAGTCATCAACGTCAATCGTGCCGCCGCCGCGCACATAAACCGTGCCCTCAACCGTCAGGTCTTCCAGATGCACCGTCTTGGCCCCCAGGTTGCTGGGCAGGTACAGGTTGCCGGTGATGGTTTTGTCCGAAAGCCGGCTTTCACCGCTGCTCATAGTATAGTCGGAAACCCGGTTGGAACTGGACGAAGTATAGCCGTCCCGGTGCAGCGTGTTAGAATTAGTATTACTGCTACTGCCGGAACTGCTGTTGCTGCCTGTGCTGCTGCCGGTATAGCCAGCGCCCGGGGTGGTATAGGTCTTGCCGGATTCGGCCTTAGCCAGCACCGAGGCCGCCTCGGCGCGCGATAATGCCTTAGTAGGGTTAAAGGTGCCGTCGCCGTTGCCCTCCATATAGCCAAACTGGGTGGCCGCGCCGACATAAGGAGCCGCCCAGGTGGCAATTTTGCCGCTGTCAGCATATTGGCTGGCCGGAGCTTGATTAGGGGCCAGGCCCTTAATGCGGCAGATAATCGAGGCCGCCTCTTCTCTGGTGAGGGGGTCCTCCGGATTGAAACGGCCGTTTTCATCCCCGTTTATGTAACCGGCAAAAACGCCCTTGGCAATATCGTCATAACCCCAATAGCTGGCGCTGACGTCCGGAAAGCTGATGCTGCCTGGGGTGTTGTAGCCAAAAACGTTATTAACCATTTTAACAAACTCGGCGCGGGTAACCGAGGCCTCCGGCCGGAAAGTGCCATCCGGATAGCCGGACATCACGCCGCGCGAAACATAGGCGTTGATGGTGGAGGCCGCCCAGTGGCTGGGGGCCAGATCCGTTACCGCCAGCGCCGGCTGCGGAGCGCCGCCAATCCCCAGGCCCAGGCCGGAGAGCAGCGCCGCCGCAGACAGAAGATAACGCAGGGGTTTGCAATACTTCATTTAATATCATCCTTTCATTTATTCTCGGAAAAAAACATTTGGTCTTCTATACACTTTTTCCGCTATTTTTACGTTTACTATTATATCATACTTTTGGGCGTTTGTGTATAGTTTGGGGAAAAATTTTTTGCAAAAATCAAAAAAATTTCCTCCCCCCACCGGGAGAGGAAAACAAAAAGTTAATTCAGTTTTTCAATCGAGGCTATGCGGCCGGAAAATCCGGCGTAACTCATATCACCCATTCGCAGGCACATGCCGGAGATTGCGCGCCGGTCGACAATAAACTCGATGATGTTGCCGCCGCGGTGCTGGTGGCGGCTGTCGGTGTGGGCGTTGCTCTTAATATCGCCGGTAATGGCCAGAAAACTTTGGCCGCCCTCCAGCGTAATCCGGAAACGCTCGCCCACGCTTTGGGCATAAAAGGTACCCAAAGCTACCATATAATAGCCGTCGTATACCCGAAAACCCTGCTCGTCGGTATGTGCCTGCTGCTGCAAGGCATATTGCCGGCTCCGCCGGTTAGTTATGGCCCGATAATCCATAAAGGATTTGAAACCGGTGTTTGCGCTGTATGCGCTGGGTACCTCCAAAAATACGCCCGTCGGCTCCGCTGGCTTGTCCGCTGCCTCCGCCGGGGGCGGCGTTGATTTTTCGGCCGTTTCCACCGGCGTGTCGGTTTCTGCCGTCGTGTTGGTTTCCACCGGCGTATTGGTTTCCGCCGGGGCCACAGCGGGGTTAACCTGCTGCAAGGCGTTAATCAGGGCGGCCTCATCTAAGGGGGCGGGCGTCTTGTCAGCGGCGGTATAAAGCGGCTTCAGGCTGCCCCGGGCCGCTGTATCCAGCGCCAGCGCCGGCAGGGCCAGCGAACAGCCCAAAATCACCAGCAGCATTACGCCCAGCAGCAAACCAAAGGGGCGGCTCAGGTGGCGGTTGAATATATGATAACCTGTCAATTTTACCACATCCTTATATATAGTTTTAGCTAATATAAGGATATGCGCTCCAGTTTGCGCTTATACCAGTTTTTTCCCGGGAAAATCCCGGAAAATCGCCGAAAATATGACAAACCCTTACCGATTAACAGGGCAAGGGTTTGCAAATTACAATTTCTTCAGGCCAAAGGGCAGATCTCCAAAATATGGGCGACAATTTCATCGCCGATGCGCGCCTGCGCCTCCTGGGTGGAACCGCCAATATGCGGGGTTAAAGACACGCGGGGATTTGTGCATAACGCGGTGTTTTTGGTCGGCTCCTCAGCGTAAACGTCCAGCGCCGCGCCGGCAATTTTGCCGCTCTCCAATGCGGCCAGCAAGGCGGCCTCGTCCACCAGCGCGCCGCGCGAGGTGTTGATGAGATACGCGCCGTCTTTCATCTGGCCCAAAGTTTGGGCGTTAATCAGCGGCGGATCGCCTTTAAATGCCGGCACATGCAGCGATACAAAATCGGCCTGCGGCAGCAGTTCTTCCAACGGCACAATTTCCGGGGCCTGCACAAAGGGATCAGCGGCGATTACCCGCATACCAATGGCTTGGGCCAGCTGGCCCAGCGTCCGGCCAATGCGGCCATAGCCGATAATGCCCAAAGTTTTGCCGCCCAGTTCCACGCCCTCATACTTCTTTTTGTTCCACTCGCCCTGGCGCATGGTATGGTTGGCAATATGCAGATAGCGGGCCAGCGCAAACATATGCGCCAGCGCCAGCTCCGCTACGGAACGGCTGGAGGCGGCGGGGGTGTTGCGTACCTTAACGCCGCGCTCTTCGGCATAAGCCACATCGATATTATCCACGCCAACGCCGCCGCGAATAATCAGTTTCAGGCGGCCGGCGGCAACCGCAGCGTCAATCTGCGGCTGGCGCACCTTGGTTGCAGAGCGCACCACCAGCACGTCATAATTTTTTAACTGTTCGGCCAGTTGGTCCGGTTCATAAAACTGTTCGTCCACCTGATAACCCAGGCCGCGCAGTTTTTCAACAGCGGCGGTTTCCATGCCGTCGCTGGCTAGTATCTTTATTTCTACCATTATAAAGCCCTCCTATTTGTGTTCCTGCTCAAATTTCTTCATAAAATCAACCAACGTCTGCACGCCCTCATAGGGCATAGCGTTGTAGATTGAGGCGCGCATGCCGCCGACCGAACGGTGGCCTTTCAGATTGGAAAGCCCCGCCGCCGCGCTCTGTTTGGCAAACTCCGCGTCTAAATCCGGGTTGCCGGTGCGGAAAGTTACGTTCATAATAGAGCGGCTGGCTTTCTCCGCCACCGGCTGAAACAGCGCGCTATTATCCAGATAATCGTAAAGCAGAGCGGCCTTTTGGCGGTTGCGCTCGGCCAAGGCTGTCAGGCCGCCCAGGGATTCGATCCATTCCAGCACCAGTTTACAGATATAAATGGGATAGCAGGGCGGGGTATTATACATAGAACCGTTCTCCGCCTGGGTTTTGTAGGTAAGCATGGTGGGGGTGGCGGGCAGCGGTTCTTTGATTAAATCATCGCGAATAATGACGATAGTAACGCCAGCCGGAGCAACGTTCTTCTGCGCGCCGGCATAAATCAGACCAAAACGGCTGACGTCGACCGGCTCGGAGAGAATACATGACGACATATCCGCCACCAGCGGCACATCGCCGGTTTCGGGAATATAGGGATATCTGGTGCCGTAGATAGTATTGTTGAAACAAATATGAACATAATCCGCCTCGGGCGACAGTTTAAGTTCGGCCTGTTCCGGCACGCGGACAAAATTTTCCTCTTTGGTAGAGGCAGCGCAGCGAATGTTAGGTGAAAATTTCTGCGCCTCTTCATAAGCCTTTTTGGCGAAATTGCCGCTGACGATATAATCGGCTGTGCCCTGAGCGGACGACAACAGATTAAGCGGCACCATCGCGAACTGGGTAGACGCGCCGCCCTGCAAGAACAACACCCGGTAATTATCCGGAATAGCCAGCACCTTGCGCATCAGGCTTTCCGCCGACTGAATAATCTCCTCAAAAAATTTGGAGCGGTGGCTCATCTCCATAACGGACATGCCGGAGCCGTTGTAGTTCAAAAGCTCGGCCGCCGCTTTTTCCAAAACCGGCAGGGGCAGCATAGACGGCCCGGCCGAAAAATTATAAATACGCTCTGTGTTCATAATTGAGAATCTCCTGTTTATACAAAATTTAGACGATTGTCTATTCGTTTATTTTAACATGTATTTGCCTGGTTGACAAGTGTTTACGCAGAAAAAATTTTATTATTTGCGTATATTGTTTTTTGCCAGGATATATGCTATTATAAAGGCTGTAAGGGGGCCTGATTTTGTGCCAAAGAAACCAAAAGAAATGGAAAAAATTATTTTGGCAGCCGGCTGGCTTTTTAGATCACAGGAGGGATCGCATCGACATTACACTCATCCGGATAAACCCGGCAAGGTTACGATACCTTTTCATAGCAGGGAACTTAGCAAAATGGTTGAAAACTCTATTTTGAAACAAGCAGGTCTTAAATAAAAAGGAGGGGGTTATATGCTATCAATTTATCCGGCATGTTTTTTCCCCGAAGACAGGGGTTATACGGTCATTTTTCCGGATTTAAATTATCTTGCCACACAAGGGGACAGTTTGGAAGAGGCTATGCGTATGGCAGTAGACTGTTTAGCTGGTTATTTGTACAGCAGTCAAAAAGATGGGATAAAAAATCCGCCGGCCTCGGCGCTGAAAGATGTTGACCTAAATATGGTGGCCAGAGAACTGGACTGTACAGAAACAAACAAGGATAGTTTTGTGAATTTAATGGCAGTTGATGTTGCGGCATATGCAAGCGAACATTTTAAGCAAGAGAAAACTCCATTTGCCCCAACAAACAAATTGGCAGAAACATTTTAATAATTTGCAGAAATTGAAAAATCCCCTTTGCAATTTGGCAAAGGGGATTTTGATTAGAATAACTCTTACATTTGGTTTGTTTAGTATTACCATAGTGTTCAGAAAAAAGCAAAACCGCCACTAGTGCCCATAGCGACATCTTTTTCTGCATATTATTATAATACTTCCTAATGTGGCTGTCAAGCCCAAATCCGGCGACACCCGGGGTATTTTTTTGTTTTGCAGAAAAAAAAATGTAAAATTTTGTAAAATAGGGCTTGACTATATCTGCCGTTAGCGGTACAATTAAAATACAAGGCAACA
>CAQWMM010000002.1 GCA_948907985.1 uncultured Bacillota bacterium | reverse complement strand
GCTGGGCATTCCGCTGCTGGCGTTTTACGCCGCCCTCACCGGCGGAAACCGCCTCGGCCATCGCCATGATAAAGCGCTCATCCACAATGCCCAGCACGCCGGCAATGGTTTGCTGGCTAAGATTGCCCTCCGAGGCCACCAGGCATTGATCCAATAGGCTGACGGCGTCGCGCAGGCCGCCCTCGGCGCGCCGGGCAATCAGGCGCAACGCCGCCTCGTCCGCCGTGCGCCCCTCCATCTGCACCAGCCGCTGCAAATGCTCAAAAAGCTGCTGCTGACCGATACGGTGAAAATCAAAACGCTGGCAGCGGGATAAAATGGTGGCGGGCACCTTATGCGGCTCGGTGGTGGCCAGCATAAACATCACATGCTCCGGCGGCTCTTCCAGGGTTTTCAGCAGGGCGTTGAAAGCCTCGGTGGTCAGCATATGCACCTCGTCGATAATATAGACCTTGCGTTTTTCCTGCGCCGGCAGATATTTCACACCGTCGCGCAGATCGCGCATTTCGTTAATACCGCGGTTGCTGGCGGCGTCAATTTCCAAAACGTCCATAGAGGCCCCATGCAGAATACGCTGACAGGCCGCGCACTGGCCGCAGGGCTCGCCCTCCGGGGACGGATTAAGGCAGTTGACGGCGCGGCTCATAATCAGGGCGGCGCTGGTTTTGCCGGTGCCGCGGGGGCCGGTAAAAATATAAGCGTGCGCCACCCGTCCGCCGGCCAGAGCGTTCAGCAGGGTTTTAGCCACATGCTGCTGGCCCACCAGATCGGCCAGACGCTGGGGCCGGTATTTTCTATATAAAGCCATATATTCCATGTTAATTATCCTCAAAATAGCAATTAAAATGGGGCAAAATCATCATCCTCGCCGACAAAATCCTCCACCATATCCGCAAAACGCGTAAACTGACGGAAAAACAACAAATCATCCGAACCGGTGGGGCCGTTGCGGTTTTTGGCGACAATAACCTCTACAATCTGGCCGTTAATCTGCTGACCGCCGTCCTCACCCTCGCCGTCGTCGCCGCCGGCGCTGCGCTTGTTGGTGATAAAGATTACCACGTCGGCGTCCTGCTCAATCGCGCCGGATTCGCGCAGTTGCGAGAGCAGCGGCGCGCCGTCTTTATTCTGCTCCGAACTGCGCGCCAGCTGGGATAAGGCCAACACCGGAACGTCCAGTTCTTTGGCCAAGGCTTTCAGCGAGCGGGAAATTTCCGCCACCTCCAGCTGGCGGCTTTCGGTTGGCCGGGCGGAGCGCATCAGCTGCAAATAGTCAACCACAATCAAATCCAACCCGTGCTCGGTTTTAATACGCCGGCTTTTGGCGCGCATCTCCGGAATGGTGATCGACGAGGAATCGTCAAAAAACAGCTTTTTGTTCTGAAACTTTTGCAGTTCGCCATGCAGCAGTTCTTTTTCCGATTTATTAAGTTGGCCACTGCGCCACTTGCGCTGGTCGATTCTGGCAAAGCTGCAAAGGGTACGCTGGGCCAGCTGGGAACTGGGCATTTCCAGGCTGAAGACGACTGCGCTCATATCCTTAACCAGCGCGGCGTTGGCGGCAATGTTCACCGCCATAGAGGTTTTGCCGCAGCCGGGACGCGCCGCCAGAATAATCAAATCGCCCTTTTGCAGACCGGAAAGATATTTGTCCAGATCCCGAAAAGTGGGCACGCCGGTTATGCCGTCATGCGCCTTGATATCGTCCAGCTTGTTAAACTCGCGCTCCATAACCAGCGCGGCCTCCTGCACGCCGCTGCCCAGGCGCTGCTCGCCAACCTTATCCACCACGGCGGCGGCGTCGCCCAACAACTCCAGCGCGTCTTTGTGGCCCTGATAGCCGTCGTCCACCACTTTTTGGGCCGCGTCAATCAACTGGCGCTGGGTAGCCTTATCCGCCACCACTTTGCCGTAATATTCGGCATTGGCCAGGCTGGGCACCTCGCCGGTCAGCGTCGCCAGATAAGCCGGCCCGCCGATCATCTCCAGCTGGCCCTGTTTGGCCAAACGCTCCGAAACAGCCACCAGATCACAGACAATGTTGGCGCTGTTTAAGTCCAGCATCGTCTGAAAGATAACCTGATGTTCTTTTTTATAGAAGTCGGCGGCGCGCACAAATTCCATGGCGCTGAAAATCGCGCTTTCGTTCAGCAGACAAGCGCCCAAAACAGCCCTCTCCGCCGCCAGACTTTGCGGCGGCACGCGTCCGTTGTTCAAGCCGGTTCACCTTCCCGTGTAAAATTTGTCAAGATATGTTCAGCTTAAAGGGCCTGAATAGCCAATTTAACCTTTTGGTGCACTTCTGGGTGCAGTTTCAGCAGCGCCTCGGCCTCGCCCAGATTTTTAATCGGCTCTTTAATTTCCACCTTGCGTTTATCCAGCTCCAGACCGGTCATAGCGGAGATAGCCTCGGCCACCTCTTTGTTGGTAACGGAACCGAACAGCCGGCCGGCCTCGCCGGTTTTAACCTTGATTTCCACCGTCAGCCCGGCAATTTTGGCGGCCAGTTCTTTGGCTGCGGCCAGCTCGGCGGCGGCCTTTTCCGCCTGCTTTTGTTTTTGCGCCGCCAAATGTTTCAGATTTTGCGGCGTGGCTTCCAGCGCCAGCTTTTTGTTCAGCAAAAAGTTGCGGGCGTAGCCGTCGGCCACCTCTTTAATATCCCCAGCCTTGCCCTGGGCTTTAACGTCTTGCAGCAATATAACTTTCATGTATGCTCACTCCCATAAATTATATATTAATGAAAAATTTGGTTAAACAAAGTTTTGGCGTTTTTTCTCCAGCATTTGGCGAACATCCCAAACGCTGTCGCCAAGCCCCATCAACAGCAGCAGGGGGCCGACGATATTAAAAGCGCCGATTGCCATAAACACCAGCAGCCAGATCATCCAGGCCTTGCGCCAGAACTCGGCCAGCCAGTAATAAAGCGAAAGCCCGGCCAGCATCAGCAGCGGCTGATAAATATAGATGATGTTATTCATCAGCGCCTGGCACCATTCCAGTCCGGTTTGGTGATAGACCACAAAGGCCAGCAGGGCCGCAATCAGCCCCCAAAGAGTATACCAGGGCAGACGCCAGTCCTTAAAAGGCGGCAGTTTGGCCATGGGATAGCCTAAACGGCGAAAGATATACTTGTTAACGGCATAGCAAATGCTGGCCTCAAGCATGGAAATCATAATCAGGCTGGCCGGCAGCATGGACTTGAGATAGCTTTTCAGATAATCGGCAAATTCAGCCGTCGTCATACCGCCCTGTAACTGTTGCAGCTGTTGCAGCTGGCCGTTTCTCTGCATTGTATTAATATAGAAATCGACAAAATAGTCCACCTCGGCCAGCAGGTCGTTAATTTGCAGGCCGGCCACCCAGCTGGAGCAGAGCAGCAGCAGAACCATTGATACAGCCGCGATGAATATGCCAATAATCACCGTCGGCCAGGGTTTTATTTCCCGGCGGGCCGCCCAGCCATACCAAAAACCCACGCCGCCCATATTCAGCAGCATAAAAAGCGCGCTAAGCGGGCCGATAAAAATTGCCAGCAGGACGGCGGTCAGCAGCATGCCCATCAGGCCAAAGCCCGGCCCAAAGCGGCGCACCAGCAGAGCCAGCGGAACCGGCCATAAGAACAGCGCAACCAGCCAAACCAGCGGCAGATAATTAGCAGAAAGGCCAAAAATAACCGCCACCGCCACCAACATTGCGCCCTCCGCCACCCGGCGCGCCGGGCTTTCCGGCGGGCTGGCAAAAAGAGGCTCCGGCTTAGGCTCGGGCGAATCTTTTTTTAACTCAAACAAATTGTAACACCTCGAAAACTTATGATATTTAGCCTGTATTCTAACATTTTTTGATTAAATAAGTGTTAACTTATTTTTATTCTAGCCATTGGGCTGTTTTTCCTGCCGGCGGAACGCTGTTTTATGAAATAAAAAACTGAGCAATTAGACTGTACAATCTGGCCGGGATATTGTAAAATAGATAGCAACAAACGGCGATAAGGGGGCTATTATGCAGACGACCATAATTTATCTGGCCGAGATTATCGGCATATTTGCTTTTGCGGTTTCCGGCGCGATGCTGGCGGCGGAGAAAAATCTGGATATTTTCGGTATTTTAGTTCTGGGCGTTGTAACAGCTTTTGGCGGCGGGGTAGTTCGGGATTTACTGCTGGGCATAACCCCGCCGGCCATGTTTAACAACTATATTTTTCTGCTGCTGGCGGCGCTTTCCTCCTGTCTGGTTTTTCTGCTCTACCGGCAGCGGCGGCTGGCGCGGCGGCTGACGGTTTATCTTCGCAGGCGGCACATTAAGCTGGATATTTCCGGGCTGGTTAATTTTTTTGACGCGATCGGCCTGGGAGCGTTCAGCGTATCCGGCGTTAATGTGGCGCTGGATAACGGCTTTGCGGATAATCCGCTGCTGGCGATTACGGTAGGCGTAATCACCGGCATTGGCGGCGGTATGCTCCGCGATTTGCTGAACGGCGAAATTCCCTCGGTACTGCGCAAAAATGTTTACGCGTTGGCGGCGATTTTGGGCGCGGGCAGCTATTATCTGCTAATGCACAGCGCCCTGCCCTCGCTGGCGGCGGTTTTAATCAGCTGCGGCCTGACGATTGCCCTGCGGCTGGCAGCCACCGTTTTCCGCTGGCACCTGCCCCGACCTGATCCCGAGAAAAAAATCTGAAAAAATATGCGTTAAATAAATGGACAAACGCCGCAAATAATGATATAATATTCTATTATGTTTCAATTTTATTAACACGAGGTTTAATTTGCTTATGAATGAGATAACACAAACCGGCCCAGACGAACTGCAAGCGGCGCGGGAGCGCATCAACCGGCTGGACGCCGAACTGGCGCGGCTTTTTGCCGAGCGAATGGAGGCTGTCGGCCAGGTGGCGGCCTATAAGGCGGAACACCAGCTGCCGGTTTTGGACGCGGAGCGGGAGCGGCAGGTTTTGGCAAAAAATCTGGCTCTGCTGGACAACGAGGAGTTAAAACCGTATTTTCGGCAATTTCTCCAATATTTTATGGATTTAAGCAAGGATTATCAGCGGGCGGTTTTGCAGCAGAACACGGTTGTCTACGCCGGGGCGGAGGGGGCCTTTGCCTCGCAGGCGGCGCGCTGGCTGTTCCCTAATTACCGCTATCATTCATGCGCCGATTTTGCCAATGTCTTTCAGGAGGTTCTGGGCGGCCAGGCAGCCTTTGGCGTAATCCCCTTTGAAAATTCCTACACCGGCGAGGTAGGCGAAGTTTTTGATCTGCTGTTTAAGCATAACTGTTACATTCAGGCCATTTGCGATTTGCCGGTACGCCAGAATTTGCTGGCCCTGCCCGGCGCCAAGCTTAGCGGGATAAAAAAGGTTTATTCACACCCGCAGGCGCTCAGCCAATGCGCGGCCTTTTTGCAGGAGTACGCCTTAACGCCCCAGCCCTATGTCAACACGGCTTTGGCGGCGCAGTATGTGGCGGACAGCGGCGATAAATCGGCGGCGGCCATCGCCTCGGCGGAAAGCGCCCAGCTTTACGGGCTGGAAATTCTGGCCGCCAACATTAACAGCAGCAGCCAGAACACCACGCGTTTTATTGTGATTGGCCGCGAACTTAAAGCCTGCGGCAGCCACTTCAACCTGCTGTTCACCGTCAACCACAACGCTGGCCAGCTGGCGCGGGTGATGTCGTTAATCGGCGACTTAGGCTTTAATATGGAAAGTATCAAATCCCGGCCATTGCGCGATCTGCCCTGGCAGTATTATTTTTATGTGGAGATTGAGGGCAACGTGGCGGACGCGGCGGCGCAGGAATTGTTGGTCAGGCTGAAAAACAACTGCCACACGCTGAAAGTTTTAGGAAATTATGACCTGACACAGGTAATAGGAGGAAATTAACGATGAAAAACCAAAAAGTTGAAAAAATGACGGTGGAAATCCCCGGCCATAAGTATAATATTCATATCAAAAAAGGGATTCTGGCCGACGTGCATAAATATGTGGAGCTGGATCGTAAGGTTCTGATAGTAACCGACGATATGATCCCGGAAGAATACATTAAAGCCTTGCAGCAGCAGTGCCCGGAATGTTATCTGGCCACGGTTCACGCCGGCGAGGCCTCCAAATGCTTTATTTATTTGCAGTTTATCTGGAACGCCCTGCTGGATAACGGCTTTGGCCGCAAGGATTTGCTGATCGGCCTGGGCGGCGGCGTGGTGGGAGATCTCACCAGTTTTGCGGCGGCTACCTATATGCGCGGCGTGGATTATATCAATATCCCCACCTCCACCCTGGCGCAAATTGACAGCAGCATTGGCGGCAAGGGAGCAATCAATCTGGGGGATGTGAAGAATATTGTCGGTGCGTTCCACCAGCCGCGCGCCGTTTTTGTGGATGTTGACCTGCTGAAGACGCTGGACGACCGCAATTATTTCAACGGCCTGGCCGAGGCGGTTAAGGCCGGCATGATTGGCGACGCCGGGCTTTTTGAGCTGTTTGAGCAACTGCCGGCAGAGCGGGAAGCCATTCAGCAGGATTATATTGAACAGATTATTTGCCGGGCGCTGGCCGTAAAAAAACAGGTAGTGGAGCAGGACGAAAAGGAAAACGGTCTGCGCCAGATCCTGAACTTCGGACACACCATCGGCCATGCCATTGAAAGCGCCGGCGAGCTGGCCGGCATGCTGCATGGCGAGGCCGTGGCGGTGGGTATGCTGAAGATGACTACAGACACGGCGCTGCGCGAGCGGCTGGCCGCGGTTCTGGCTAAACTGCATCTGCCCACCGAATGTGAATATCCGGCGGAACAGCTTATGGAAATTATCAGCCACGATAAAAAGCACAGCGGCAATAAAATTAATCTGGTACAGGTTAAGGAGTTAGGCCAGGCCGAGATTATCAAACAACCGTTAGAGGCTGTTAAAAATTATTTATAAATAGTTTAAGTAATATAAACAGGAAGAAAATATGAAAAGTACCTTTGGCAAAAATATAACCGTTTCCTTGTTTGGCGAAAGCCATGGTGAGAAAATTGGCGTGGTGCTTGACGGCTTGCAGGCTGGGCTGCCGCTGGATCTGGCGGCAATTCGCCGCCGAATGGATCAGCGTCGGGCGGTTGGCGCGCTTTCCACCGCCCGGCAGGAGGCCGACGAATTTAAGATTGTAAGCGGTTTTTTCAACGGCCACACCACCGGCACGCCGCTTTGCGCCTTGATTGACAACACTTTGCAACACAGCCGGGACTATGAAAAGACTAAAAATCTGCTGCGCCCCGGCCATGCTGATTATACCGCCTTTGTTAAATATCAGGGCTGGCAGGATTATCGCGGCGGCGGCCACTTTTCCGGCCGGCTGACCGCGCCGCTGGTAGTAGCGGGCGAGATTTGCCGCCAGATTTTGGCCGGGCATGGCATAGAACTGGGCAGCCATTTGGCGGAATGTGGCGGAGTTAAAGACGCCCCCCTACCGGCGGAAACGGCAGAGCTGCTGGCGGCGGTGCGCCGTTTGAACGATTTAGATTTTGCGGTTGTGGACGCCGCCCAGGGCGAGCAAATGCGCCAGGCGATATTGGCGGCCAAGGCGAACGGCGACAGCGTGGGCGGCATTATTGAAACTGCTGTATGCGGTATGCCCGCCGGCATTGGCGAACCGTTTTTCAACTCGCTGGAAAGTGTGCTGGCTCATTTACTGTTCAGCGTGCCGGCGGTTAAGGGCGTGGAGTTTGGCGACGGCTTTGCGCTGGCCCAAATGCACGGCTCGCAGGCCAACGATCCCCTGCGGATTGCCAGGGACGGGCGGATTTATACCACCAGCAACCATAACGGCGGGATTAACGGCGGAATCAGCAATGGTATGCCGCTGCTTTTCCGGGTGGCGGTGAAGCCCACGCCCTCCATTTATCAGCCCCAGCAGACGGTGGATTTTGCCGCCCGGCAAAACGCCCAGCTGCAAATCCAGGGCCGGCACGACCCGGCCATTGTTCACCGGGCGCGCGTGGTTATTGATTCGGTTGCGGCAATCGGCTTAGTTGATTTATTCTGTGAGGCTTATGGCACAACCTGGCAGCTTAATAATAATGAGGAAGTTTAATATGCAATATGGATTGATCGGCGAAAAGCTGGGGCACAGCTTTTCGCAGGAAATACACGAGCAGCTGGCCGGCTACCGGTACGAGCTTTGCCCGCTAAGCCGGGCAGAATTTGCGCCTTTTATGCAGCAGGCGGATTTTGCGGCAATTAATGTTACAATCCCCTACAAGGAACAGGTTTTGCCATACTTGGCGCAAATTGACGAGCAGGCGGCGAAAATCGGCGCGGTGAACACGATTGTCAACCGGCAAGGCCGTCTGTTTGGTTACAACACGGATTTTGCCGGGGTTTGTTATCTGCTGCGCCGCCACAATATCGATTTGACCGGCCGGCGAGTGTTAATTCTGGGCAGCGGCGGCACCAGCAAAACGGCGCATGCGGCAGCGGAAAGTCTGGGCGCGGCCGAGGTGCGGCTGGTTAGCCGCGGCGGCGGCCCCGATCCCTGGGGCAAGCCAATGCTGACCTATGAACAGGCGCAGTCGCCAGAGGTTGCGCGCGGGGTACAGGTAATTATCAACACCACGCCCCGTGGGATGTATCCCCACAATCAGGACGAGCCTCTATTGGATTTGGCGGCCTTTCCGGCACTGGAGGCGGCGGCTGATGTAATTTATAATCCGCTGCAAAGCAATCTGGTACTGGCCGCCCAAGAGTTGGGGCTGAAAGCCTGCGGCGGACTGGAAATGCTGGTGGCGCAGGCCAAATATGCCGCAGAGCTGTTTACTAACAGCCAGATTGCCGATAATAAAATTGAAGAGATTTATCAGCGCCTGCGCCGGAACAAGCTGAACCTGGCCTTAATCGGTATGCCGGGCAGCGGCAAAACGACGGTTGGCCGGCTGTTGGCGGCCAAAATGCGCCGCCCTTTTATCGACTGCGATCAGCAAATTGCCCAGAGCCAGGGCTGCGCGATTGCCGACATCTTCAGCCGGCAGGGCGAGGCCGCCTTTCGCCGGCTGGAAACGGCGGCGCTGGCGGAAGTTGCCAAAGAGGGCGGACAGGTGATTGCCACCGGCGGCGGCGTAGTTACGCAACCAAACAATTTGCGGCTGCTGCGGCAAAACTCGTTGCTGATCTGGCTGGACCGGCCGCTGGCCCGGCTGCAAATTGGCAAAGGCCGGCCGCTCTCGCCCAACACTCAGGCCAACGCCCGGCTTTATCAACAGCGTGCGCCGCTTTATCAGGCCTGGGCAGATTGGCGGCAGCCCAATGAACAGAGCGCAGCGGCGGCAGCGGAACAAATTGCCGCCTGGTTTGCTGAAAAAGCTTGCTAAAATACGGGAGGTATACAAAAATGCTAAGGTTTATGATTATTAACGGCCCTAATTTGAATCTTTTAGGCCGCAGAGAGCCGGAAATTTACGGCAGCGCCACCTACGCCGATCTGGTTAAACTGATTAACAAACACTGTCAGGAGATGCAGGTGGATTTTAAGATGATGCAGAGCAATCACGAGGGGGCGATTGTGGACGCTATCCAGAGCGCGCCGGATTTCTGCGACGGCATTATAATTAATCCCGCCGCCTATACCCACACCAGCGTGGCGATTTTGGACGCGCTGCGCGCCGTCGGGCTGCCGGCGGTGGAGGTGCATATCAGCGATATTGACAAACGTGAGGACTTCCGGCAAGTTTCTTATCCGGGAATGTATTGCTTTAAAACCATTAAAGGCGAGGGCATCCAGGGCTATTGCACCGCTATTGACGAGCTTTTGCGCTATATCTGGGAAAGTCAGCCCGCCATTTAATAAAAATATAATATAAAGGAAAAGATAAAACATGATTATTACCATGAAACGCGGCGCAACGCCGGAGGAAACCCAACGCCTGATTGACAGTATTGAGAAACAGGGGCTGGAGATGCACCTGATCTCCGGTACCAGCCTGAATGTTTTTGGCGTGGTGGGCGACACCACCATTTTAGATGAGAAAAAGATTTATGGCTTTTCCGGCGTGCAGGAGGTAACCCGCATTGCCGCGCCCTACAAGCTGGCTAACCGCATTTTTCATCCGGAGGATACGGTGGTTGACGTTGGGGGCTTTAAAATCGGCGGCCACGAGAAAATCGTGGTGATTGCCGGCCCCTGCTCGGTGGAGGACGAAGAATCCCTGCTGACCTCAGCCGAGGCGGTGAAGCGCGCCGGGGCGGATATGCTGCGGGGCGGCGCTTATAAGCCGCGCACCTCGCCCTATGCTTTCCAGGGGCGGGGGGCCGAGGGACTGAAAACCCTGTGCGACGCCCGCGAGCGTTTTAATATGCCGATTGTTACCGAGCTGATGAGCGTGGAAAAGCTGGACGAATTTTTGGAGTTCGGCGTGGATATGATCCAAATCGGCGCGCGCAGTATGCAGAACTTTGACCTCTTAAAAGCGGTTGGCCGCACCCAAACCCCGATTTTACTGAAACGCGGCTTGAGCAACACCATTGAGGAATGGCTGATGGCGGCAGAATATATTATGAGCGAGGGCAACGAAAAAGTGGTGCTGTGTGAACGCGGCATCCGCACCTTTGAGAAATACACCCGCAACACACTGGATTTAAGCGTGATCCCGATTGTTAAGGAGCACAGCCACCTGCCGGTAGTGATTGACCCCAGCCATGGCACCGGCCACCGTCAGTTGGTGGAGGCTATGTCTTTGGCGGCGGTGGCGGCCGGCGCGGACGGCCTGATTATCGAGGCGCACCATGATCCGGAGGCGGCCTGGTCGGACGGCGCGCAAACCGTATCGCCGGAGCAGCTGCAACAGATTGTGGCTAAAGGCAAGGCCATTGCCCATGTGATTGGCAGGCAGATGTGATGCGGCGGGCCACTGTTTATCCGGGGCTGGCGGCGGGCGCGCTGACTGTCCCGCCCAGCAAAAGCCTGGCGCACCGGGCGGTGATTTGCGCGGCCCTGGCAGCGGGCGAAAGCCGCCTGACCGGCCTGGCGGAAGAAACCTTATCGGCAGATATTCGCGCTACGATTGCCGGTATGCAAAAACTGGGCGCGGAAATTTATTTTGTCAGCCAAGCTGACAACGAGTTGGTGGTGCGCGGCGTCGGCGGCTGCCCGATGATGTCCGGCGATGTGGAATGGGAGATTGACTGCGGCGAAAGCGGCTCCACCCTGCGTTTTTTAATCCCGATTGCGGCGCTTTCCGGCTTGCCGGTGCTGCTGGCCGGGCATGGACGCCTGCCCCAGCGCCCGCAGACAGTTTATCAGCAGATTTTTGCGGAGCAGGGATTGTGTTTTAAGCCCACCCCGGCCCAAAACGGTTGGCTGGTGTGCGGGCCGCTGCGCCCCGGCGAATTTAAGCTGCGAGGCGATATAAGCTCGCAGTTTATCTCCGGTTTGCTGTTTGCGCTGCCGCTGCTGGCAGGCGATTCCTGCCTACGGATTGAGCCGCCCTTTGAATCGTGTTCCTATGTGCAGCTAACCCTGGCAACCCTGCAAAAATTCGGCGTCACGGCCAACTGGCAGGATGAATATACCCTGCATATTCCGGGCGGCCAAAGCTATCAGCCCAGCCAGATGACAGTGGAGGGGGATTTTTCCCAACTGGCGTTTTTTGCGGTGCTGGGCAGTATCAGCGCCCGGCCGGAGGGGCTGGAAATTCATGGCGTGGATGTTAATTCTGCCCAGGGCGACCGCAAAATTATTGACATTATCCGGCAAATGGGCGGTGATATTCTTGATTTGCCGGACGGTTATCTGGTGCGCCCGGCCAAATTACGAGCGGCACAGATTGACTTGGCGGACTGCCCGGACTTGGGGCCGGTTTTGGCGGTGCTGGCGGCGCACGCCCAGGGCGAAACCCGCATTTATAACGCCAGGCGGCTGCGCATTAAGGAGAGCGACCGCATCGCCGATATGCAGGAAGAATTACAGCGCTGCGGCGTAGCAATTCGTACTACTGACGATGAAATGTTTATCACCGGCGGCGGCAGTTACCCCGGCGGCGTTTGCTGCCATGCGCATAACGACCACCGGATTGTGATGGCGCTGGCGGTGCTGGCAGCGGCCTGCCAAAAGCCCTTGCAGATTGCCGGCGCGGAGGCCGTCAACAAGTCTTATCCTAACTTTTTTGCCGATTTACAGCATAAATTGGGGGTAAAAGCCGATTTTACAGAAATCAAAGCAGTTGATGAAATATAATATAATTAGTAAAATATATAAAAGGAACTATTTTGATGAATTTTGATAAAAACAGCCAGATTGTGATTGTGGGCGTTGGCCTGATTGGCGGCTCCTACGCTATGGGGCTGACGCGGCAGGGTTACCGGGTCAGCGCGATTGACACCAACCCGGCCAGCATTGAATTTGGCCTGCAACAGGGGCTTTTTGCCGAGGGCGCGACAAAGCCGGAGCCGGCGCTGTTGGCCAAGGCGGATTTGTTAATTATGGGGCTTTATCCAACAGCTATGCTGGATTGGCTGCGCGCCAACCAACAACACCTGCGCCCCGGCACGCTGATAACCGACGTCAGCGGCGTTAAAAGCAATATTGTTGACGTGGCGCAGGATTTTCTGCGGCCTGATTTAGAGTTTTGCGCCAGCCACCCAATGGCCGGTACGGAACGCAGTGGTATTCAAAACGCCGACTGCCGCATTTTTGCCAACGCCAACTTTATCATCACGCCCACCGAGCGCAACACACCGGCGGGCATTGCGGCGGTGCGCCGGCTGGCGGAGATTTTGCAGTTTAAGACCATTCGCGAGTTGGATATTCACACCCATGACCATATGATTGGCTTTCTCTCGCAGTTAACCCATGCCATTGCCGTCAGCCTGATGACCTGCAATGACGATGAAGAGCTGGCCGCTTTCACCGGCGATTCTTTCCGCGATTTAACGCGGATTGCCCGGATTAACGACGTGATGTGGTCGGAATTGTTTCTGCTGAACCGGGATATTTTGATTGAAAATATTGATTGCTTCAGCGACGAGCTACACCGCCTGCGCCAGCTGCTGCAAGCGCAGGACCGCGAGGGACTGCGGCATATGTTTCGCAAATCCACCGCCCGGCGCGCCCAGTTTGACGCTAACAAATAAGCAAAGCCCCCTTAGACGGCAAACTAAGGGGGTTCGTTTTATTTCAGGCCTAAATCAGCCAGCAGCGCGCAATAATGCCGCCATTCCAGCAGCAGCCCCTCGCGTTTTTGTTGGCCGGGCGGCAGCAGGCGGTAATATTTACGGTTCGGCCCGTCCGGGCTTTGGCGGGCGTAGCTTTCCGTATAACCCTGGCGGCACAGAGCGCGCAGCTGGGCATAGATGGCGCTTTCCTGCGTATCGGGGAAAACGGCGTGCAGGCGGCGCAGAATCTCATAGCCATATAAATCCTCGTTGGATAAAAGCTGCAAAAGGCACAGTTCCATAATATCTTTTTTCAGCATGGCGCGCCACCCTACCACAAAATCCTTATACTGACCGCCAAACCGCAGAACAAGGGCGGAAGATAGCTGTGCAATACTTCCAGCAAAAATCTTACAGCGTCTTCAGTCAGAGTTAGACCGCAAATCAGCTCAAGATACAGCATAATGCCCAGCAGCAACGTAATACTGATAACGTATAAATCCAACCAGCGATAATCAGCCAGCCGGCACTTCACCAGACTGTAAATGCCAAACAAAATGTAAATTAACGCGCAAAAAGTTAAATAGTTTACCAGAAAATAGCCAGAAATCCAGTCAGTCCTGCCGGTGCATATTGCATAGTACCAATAAATAACCGGGCAGGCAATGGCTAGGCCAAAGATGAGCCAGGCGGCGCTGCCCAGAAACATTTTGGCCGAGCGCCGGGGCGCCGTGCTTTGCCGCCGGCATTGGCGCGCCCAAAACAAGGCCAGCGCCAAACTAAACCAGAACAATATTTTAATTACCGACATATTATAATTTGGCAGAGAAAAAATCAACGAAATTGAAAAGAACAGCAAATGCCCCAGCGGGAAAAGCAGCAGCAGAGCAAAAATCCGCAGCCATTTGCGATATTCCCGGGGGTTTTGCAGTTCTTTAGCGATTTGCCAGGGCTTTTCGTCCGGCTGAAAAAGCTGGCTGCCGTTCGCCGCCGCCTGCTGCTGCATTTCCTGATATTCGGCCATAACCTCGTTGGCCTCGCCGTAGGGCAAAAACCAATGTACCGCCTGATTTAGCTTGTGGAAAAACTCTTTTATTTCTATTATAATACTTCCTTTCCCAATCACTACTGTTAAAAATATAGTAGTTAGCCTAAAAACATTCTATCACACTACTGATAAAAAGTCAATAGCTATTAAACAATCAAAGTGGACAAACAAATAGTTTTAAACCTATCTGTTTGTCCACTCCTTAATTTGCCTTATATTGTAAATTTGTTAGCTTACTTCGTTTATGCGTCCGTCCAACTTGTAAATATAAACCATAACCTCGGCAACCGCGCTGTACAGCTCCGGCGGGATTTCGTGGTTAAGTTCGGTTTGGGCATAAAGCGCCCGCGCCACCGGCACATTCTCAATCACGACGACGGAATGTTCTTCAGCCACGCGCACAATCCGCAGGGCCAGTTCGTCCATACCCTTGGCCAGCACAACCGGCGCAGAGTCCACGCCCAGTTTATAGCGCAAAGCCACCGCAAAATGGTTCGGGTTACGGATAACCACATCGGCCTGCGGCACTTGCTGCATCATGCGCTGCTGGGCCATGCGCCGCTGCATTTCCTTAATCTTGCCCTTAATTTGCGGGTCGCCCTCAATCTGCTTGTATTCCTCTTTAACCTCCTGCTTAGACATCTTCATTTCCCGTTCATAATCCCACCATTGGTAGAGATAGTCCAGAGCGGCCAGCACCAAAAAGGCCACGCCGACTTTCAGCATCATAAAAAAGATTTCGTTAAAGAAGTGGCGGCAGGCGCTCTCAATATCCATATAAAGGAAAGTGGCGGATTCGTGCAGGATACCCGTCAGGCAGGAATAAATCAGATAAAGCAACACTGAAATTTTTAAGATGCCCTTGGCGGCCTCTACCAGACTGCGCAGGGAAAAGAGCCGCTTAAAACCTTGAATTGGGCTGATGCGGTTAAATTTCGGTTTCAAAAGTTCGCTGGAAACCAGCATTTTGGTTTGGGCAAAAGTGGCGATCACCGTCAGCGCCACCGTTGTCAGCAGCAGCGGGCCGGCGCACTTGGCCAGCGCCGTCAGCAGCTGAAAAAACAGCGGTTTAATATAATAGTTGTCCGGCGTGTCAAAAGGGGCCTGCGCCACGCACTGAATCGCGTAGTAGAACACGCCGTAAATCACGGCCACCACCACCGCAAACATCAGGCGCAAAATCAAAGCGCTGCCAAACAGGCTGACTACTGCCACCGCATCTTTGCTGAGAAAGACATGGCCTTTTTTGCGTTCGTCCTGTCGCTTTTTAGGCGTGGCTTTTTCAGTTTTAGATTCGCCTGCCACTAATCACCCACCACCTTTTGACAGCGTTTTCCCGGCTCGATTTCATTAAGTGTTTTTAAGGTTTCCATTCGCCTAAAGTCGAATGGATAAGTTCACATCCAGCGGACTGGACTAACTTCGTGTCGCTAAATTCAGCCGGCGTCTTTCAGACTTGGCTTCATTAAGTGTTCACTTAAAGTTCGTCGGTTTCCGATGCGGCTTCGCCGGCGCGCAGTTGTTTATAGCGTACCAAACTATCGCTCAATTCATCCACCACATTACGCCCGGTAACCGTAATTTCCACGCGGCGGTTATGGCTGCGGTTTGCCTCCACATCGTTGGGCGCAATCGGCCGGTGCTGGCCATAGCCCACGCTGATTATACGCGCCGGATCAATATTGCAGTTAATCTGGATAAAATAGGTCGCCATGGCGGCACGCTCCGCCGAAAGCAATCTATCCTCCACCACAATATTGGCACGGTCGGGGCTGGCCTGGGCGGTGTGGCCCATAACGCGGATCTCGTCCACATATTTAACAACCTCGTTAAAGATTGAGGAAATATCGGACAAAACCTTTTCGCCCTCCGGGCGCAGCGTATAGCTGTTGCCGCCAAAAATCACCGCGTTCTCAAAGGAGATAAAAACATAACCGTCGCCCTGGATAACCTCAATGCTCTGCGAAGAATCGCTTTGCTCAGCGTATTCCTTAAGCTTTTCATAGAGCATATCCATAGCGCCGTCAACTTCTTCCTGGCTGACGGCCTCCGGCATAGCGCCGGACTGCATACCTAGACCATCAGAGGGATCGGCCATAGGCCCGTCACTGCCGGGAGTTTCGCGCGCCTCCACCACCGCGTCCGGATTAAAGCTTTTAACCAGCGCCAGCCATTTAACTTCGTCAATGGACGACATCGCGTACAGCAGCACAAAAAAGCAGAGCAGCAACGTTACCATATCGCCGTAAGTATCCATCCAGTTGGCGCCGCCGGGGCTTTTCTTCTTCTTCATCATTTGGCAGCCACCTCGCTTTTATTCGCCGCCCTTTTTGCTGTTATTAGCAGCCATATCGGCGTCGCGCATTTTCTGGGATACAAAAGTCAGCAGCTTTTCACGCAGCAGCTTGGGGTTCTCGCCGGCCTGGATACAGGTGATACCCTCCACAATAATCTGCTTGCACAAAACCTCTTCCTCGTCGCGGGTGCGCAGGTTATTGGCAATCGGGCCAAAAATCATATGCGCCAGGATACAGCCATATAAAGTGGTAATCAAAGCTACGCTCATATCCGCGCCGATGTTGGAAGAGCCCTCGCTGCTGTCGAGGTTCAGGCCCTTAAGCATATTAATCAAACCCACCAGGGTACCGATCATACCAAAAGCCGGGGCCACAGCCGAACCCTTATCATAAAGGGCCGCCGCCGCCTCGTGCCGGGCCGACATACATTCAATATCGTTTTCCAAAATGCTGCGCACCCGATCGGGATCGTTAGCGTCCACAATCAGCATAATCGCCTGCTTAAAAAAGGGGTCCTCCTGGTCGTTAGCCAGGCCCTCCAAGGCCAGCAAGCCGTCTTTTCTGGCCGCCTGCGCCAGCGTTACCAGCTGATCAATATAATAGGTGGGATCGTTCTTCTTGGCATTCAGCATAACCTTAAAATGCCCCGGGATAGATTTAAGCATATTGGCGGGGAAGCTGGCCACCACAACGGCCAGCGTACAGCCAATAACAATCATAATACTGGGCGCGTCAAAGAAATTGCCAACCTTTTCAAACTCATAAGGCGGAAAACCATTGGCCATACCCAAAATCATAACTGCAATGGCGATAAGCACACCAACTATATATGTTATATTCATTTTAAATTCCTATCCTCACGTTCTATTATTTTCTGCGGTCAACGACTTGCAGGGAACGGTGAATATCCATAACCTTAGCGCTATAATCCGAAATTTTCTGGATTATTTCATCAGCAGTTTCCTGCACCAAATAATAATCATGGTTCATCATCACAACTTTGCACTCCGGGATCAGCTCGATGCACTCAATCTGGTTGTGATTAATCAAAAATCTTTCGTCGTTCATTTTGGTTAAAACAATCATAATGTATTATCCCCTATAAGATTTGTTTTTCTGTCCTGTTTACCCTCTCCGTCTTACCCGGCTTTGCCGGATAAGCCACCTCTCTGCTGCTTTGCTGCACTTACGCCAAAGGGAGAGGCAAGCCAAGCAGACCATAAACACTCGGCTTAACCTCATACTTTCATTAGAAATATGCCTGGCTCCCCCTCTGGGGGAGCTGGCAATTAAAACCCTTTAGGGTTTAATTGCCTGAGAGGGCTTATCTCTTCATGTTCACAAGTTCTTCCAGCATAGAGTCCGTAACCGTAATGATACGGGTGTTGGCCTGATAACCACGCTGCATCATAATCATATTGGAAATTTCCGTGGCCAGTTCGGTGCCGGAACTTTCCAGACCATTGGGCACAAAATAGGTATCGCCGGCATCTTCAATATCCAAACCGTCAGAAATAGCAGCTATATTATCTCGCTGTTCATCAGACATTGCTGCGTTTGGCGTAAGCATTTTGCCCATAGTTGCGATATGCAAATTGCCGGCGCCCGGCAAAGCCTGATAATAGTGTCCGTCAACGTGTGTTACGCCGTTGGGGCTATCCACCTGGCCAACCGCCACATAACCCAGAACCACCACCTGACCGCTGGCTTTAATTGTACCGGTAATCTGACCGTTTTCATCAATAGTCATACTGTCCAGAACCGCCCGCTTGGGGAATCCCTCCGGCGCGTCTTCCACGCCCTCATACGTTACATTACCATTAGCGTCGCGTTCAAAATCAATTACAGCTGACGTACCTTCGGCTCCCTCTGTCTTCACAGACGGCCAAAGCAATTCGCCGGTATGCGTCATATAAGGAACCTGTACGGGAGCCAAAACCCGGGAGGTAAAAGTGTTTTGATCCGGATCAACGGTAACGCCGTCGGGAGCGGTGCCATCCTCGCCCAGGCCAACCTCGTTCCAGCCATAAACGCAGTTGCCCTCACCATCAACCAGATAGCCGTCTTTCCAGTCTAAATTGCCCAAACGCGTTAAATATAAGGCTTTGGCCTCGCTCATATTATTAAAAGGCCCCAAGTCTTTGTTGCCCACCAGCAAAAAGCCGTCGCCGTCAATCGTAACGTCAAACGGACGACCGGTAGGCGTATAGTTTTTGGTGCTCATATCAATATCAATCTGTCCGACATTAACACCATAGCCAATCTGCGCCGGGTTGGTGCCACCCTTAGTCGGCGAACCGTCAGAACCAGCTTTAACGTTGGTATAAAGCTCCTCCGCAAAAACATAACGCGACGCTTTATAGGCGTTGGTGTTAATGTTCGCAATATTGTTGCCGATTACATTGAGCGCATTCATATGCGCCCGCAAACCGGAAACCGCTGCATACATAGCTCCTGTCATATTATATGTACTCCTCTCTCTCCTAATTCTTTTTTTAGCTGCCGCAGCGGGCGGCGGTCAATCGGGCCGCCCCCCTGCAATTTCCCAGTAAGACCAATTACAATAAAACTGCGGCGTCAATATTGGTAAAAACTTTTTCTTTCAATTCCTCCTGGGTTATGGTGGTGATTACTCGGCTGTGCGGCACATTGATGATAAACGCCTGTTCCGCGCCAAAGGCCAAAATATTCACCGCGCCCTTTTCCTGCGCTTTTTCCACCGAACCAGCCAGTTTATCCATCAAATCCGGAGTCAACTCAATACCGCGTTCTTCAACCCGGTTGAGGGCGTGTTTGGAAAAATTAACCTGCGCCGCCTGACTGCGCAGCAAATCGCCAAAAGCCGGTTTGTCAGCTGCATCCGACTGCTTGTTTTTTATGCTGGCCGCGGTCGTTCCCAAGGGCTTAGCCGCTCCGATGCGGTCAATCACTGCCTTTCACCTCCTGTTGTTCTGTCTGCTGGGCAAATCCCATACCAAAGTCAAAATCCGCCCGCCAATGCCTGTTTAAGTTAGGCCATTCTTACTTCCGGGTTGGCCTGCGCCTCGCCGTTATTAGTTTTGTTTCTGGTTTTGCTGTCATTGCCCGTGTTGTTCTGGCTGTTCGCGGCGTCCTCGGTTTTGTCGACCGGCGTTTCGGTCTTATCCGTAGGCGCGGTGGTTTCCGGCTTATCTGTGGGCTTGGTTGTTGTATCCTCCGGTTTATCCGTTTCCACAGGCTCACGGTTTGCCGGCAGTTTGCCCACCGCCATAACGTCGGATAGCTTATAAACGTCATCACCGATGAAAATAACCTGCTCGCCGTTCAGCATGCCGGTACCTGTAACGGTGCCAACGGTTTCATTCAAAGTTGTGCCGTCATACTGGCCTATAGTAACCGTCTGCCCCACCAGTGAGGAGGCATAAGTCAGGGTGCTGGTGTCGTTAATCAGTGTGCTGATATCCGTAATCGCCTGAATAACCGAAATCTGCACCATCTGATTCATCATATCCGTTGTAGAGGCCGTGTTGTCAATATCCTGATTTTGAAACATTGCGCACATCAAGGTTAAAAAATCGGTGGTATCCAAATCCTTGCCGGCCTTTTTGCTGGTACTGTGTTTGGTGTTTATAAGTTCTTCAGTCTTGCCCAGCACAGCGGCGGCGTCTGTCATAAATGCCATAATTCTTCCTCTCCTTTCTGCAAATTCCCAATTTAAATTTCTTTGGATTAATCCAAATCAATCAATCCCAAACGCAGCTGCTGCATAAAATCAACCTGCGTCTGACCGTCCGTCTGGCTGTCTTCCTGACGGTGCTGCTGCCGGGATTCCTGGCGGCCTTGCTCCTGTTGCTGATCGGGGTTCAAAAACTGCTGCTGGTTTGCGTCCGGCGTGCGGTTTTCCACTTCCACGCGCACTGTGCCCGGCATATTGCCCGCCAACAGGTTTTGCAGGCTGCCGCTGTGCTTATCCAAAAGGCCGGCCGCTTTTTCTGTAACCGCGCTTAAAAGCACAGTCAGAGTACCGTCGCCCATTCTGGCGATCTCCACCGTCAAACTGCCCAGATTAGCCGGGTTCAGGTTCAGAGTGATTTTGGATTCGCCCTGAATTAAGGCCTGATTAATCTTCTGCGCCAGCTGTTCCGCCGCATCGTCGGCTGCCGGCTCCAAAGTTTGTTCCGCAACATTTTCCGCCACCTTAACCGGCACGGCGTTTCCGCTGCCAAAAACCGGCGTTTGCATAGCTGCCGCCTCGTCGCGGCCCTCTTCGGTCTGGCCCTGCTGATTAGCGGTTTCATTGCCCTTCGTTTCGGCAACAGTCAGCTTAGGCATATTCTGTTCCGCCTGCTGAACCTCGGCCTGCGGCGCAGTATTCTGCAACATTTCCGGCGGCTGTTCCGCCGTCTGCGTCGGAGCTGCCAGGTTTGCCTGCGGCAAAACTTCGGTCTGCTGCTGATTTGTCGGCGTCTGCACAATCGGGCCGGTTTGCGTCGTCTGAATCTCGTTCTGCGGCAAGTTCAGCGCCGCCGCTGCATTGCCAGCGCCGGGCGTTGTGTTGTCCGCCGCCAAAGGTAGATTTTCATTAACTGCCAGCCCGGTGGATACCGCCTCAGTCTGCTGTTCCGGCGTTAAAATCTGCATAACCTGCACAGGTTGGCTGGTTACCAGCGCTGCCGCCAAAACCTGCTGTTTTTCCTGCGCGTCCTGTTCGGCAACAACCGGTTTTTCCGCATTGGTCTGTTCCTGCTGATTGGTTTGGCCCTTGGCAGAATCCGCCTTGCCGTCTTTGGTTTCGGCCGGTTTCTTATCATTTGCCGCCGGCTGTTTGTTCTGGCTGGCTGCCGGTTTCTGGCTGGCCTGCTGAAGCATATCCTCAAAAGCCACGCCTGCGCCGTTAGCCACGGCCTCGCCCACAACCTGCGGATTTTTCTGAACCGCGCCCATCAGCTGATACATAGAATTTACATTCATGTTTTTCACCTCCAAACTATTTACTGCTAACTATATGTATACGCTTATCAAGCGTTGCTTGCCATAAAACGCCGGGCGGCTGTCAAATCGTCAATAAACCGCTCGTCTTCTTTTTGCATCTCTTTTAGATATTCCTTATGTTTAATATCGCGCAGTTTCTCCAGGGTGGCGGTTTCCGTTCGGGATTCGATCACCCGGCTTCTTTTTTCCTCTTCTATCCTGCGCAGTTGGTTCAAACGTTCCTGCTCGCGGGTTTCTTCCCGGTGCAGCGCCTCCAGGCAGTCCTGATACATTTGCAGTTCCCAGATATTCAGGCCCTCGGTTTTTTTCTGCCGGTATTCGTCTTCATATTCGGTGCGCCGCTCCAAAACCTGCTCAAAAACTTCTTGCTGCGCCTGGGCGCGCGCTGCCGCTGCGCCATGTTCAACAAGGCGGTTTTCCAAAACCTGCTGTTTATAATCCATTACCGTATCTAACTTGAATTGAAATTTTTTCATCGTTCTTTGCCTCTTTTTTCAAAAAAACTCAAACGTTCCCGATAATTTTCCTCATTTCGGCCAGACATTGGTCATAAGAAAATGATTCGTTAATTCCCTGCATTAGATATTGATTTATTTCGTCAATTTTCGTCAGCGCAAAATCCAGGCGCGGGTTGCTGCCCGATTTATAAGCGCCGATCGAAACCAGATCAGAATTTTTTTCATACACGCTTAAAATATCCCGTAGGCGAGAGGCCAGGCGTTGATGTTCTTCCGGCACCAATTCAATCATCAAACGGGAAATACTGGCGCTAATATCAATCGCCGGATAATGGTTGGCCGCCGCCAAACTGCGCGAAAGCACAATATGGCCGTCCAAAATACCGCGCACCGTATCGGCAATCGGTTCGTTGGTGTCGTCACCCTCCACCAACACCGTATAAATACCGGTGATCGAACCCTTTTTAAAGTTGCCGCTGCGCTCCAACAGTTTGGGCAGCTCCGCATAAATGGAGGGGGTATAACCCCGCGCTACCGGCGGTTCGCCAATCGCCAGACCAATTTCGCGCTGGGCCATGGCAAAACGCGTCAGCGAATCCATCATCAACAGAACGTCATAACCCTGATCCCGGAAATACTCGGCAATGCCCGTGGCCACCGAGGGGCAGCGCATCCGCAGCATGGCCGGCTGATCGGAAGTAGCCACCACCAAAATAGAACGGCGCATGCCCTCCTCGCCCAAATCTTTCTGCACAAATTCCAAAACCTCGCGGCCGCGCTCACCCACCAGAGCGATTACGTTGATATCCGCCTTAACATTCTTGGCAATCATACCCATCAAAGTACTTTTGCCCACGCCAGAGCCGGCAAAAATGCCCATACGCTGCCCTTTGCCAATGGTCAGCAAGCCGTCGATTGCTTTAATGCCAAACTCCATTTTTTCTCTAATCGGCGGTCTGGTCAGCGGATTAATATAACCGCCGCCGATACAATAAGAAACCCCGCCGGAAAACGGCCCCAAATCGTCAATCGGCTGGCCCAGCGCATTGATAATCCGTCCCTTAAGGAAAGAGCCCACGCGCAGGCGCAGCTGCTGGCCGGAGGTACGCACAAAGTTTCCCGCCGATATACCGCTCATCTCCGAGTAGGGCATCAGCAAAACCCGGTCGTCCCGAAACCCCACTACCTCGGCGTTAATCTGGCCGCCGGCGTCGTCGCTGTATATCCGGCAAATATCGCCCACCGCCGCCTTAAGCCCGCTGGCCTCGATCGACATGCCCACAATATTCTCAATTTTTCCGGTATGGCCGATAGTTTCAGCCTGCTGAATCTGCCTGATAATGCGCTTAAACATAATTTAGTTTTCTCCCGCGTTATTTTGAATAACTTCCCGGATATTGTCCATCTGGGTGGAAACGCTGGCGTCGATAATCTCATCGGGCATTTCAATAATACAGGTGCCGGACTCGTCATCCGCCATCGGAATAATCCGTATTCTATTGGATAAATGCCCCAGCGCCGCCGTCAACTCCGGCGTAGAAAGAGCAATATTTTTGGTATCACAATCCGCAATATAAATCTGCACCCACTCGCAGCGGCGGTGTTTTTCAGTGGCCGAATCAATCATACGCAACAAGATGTCGCCGCTTGATTTCAGGCTGACGCGGATCACTTTTTCGGCCACGGCCAGCGCCAAATCCCGCAAGTCTTCGCGGGTATCCTGCAAAACCAGATCGCGCGAGTGCACCGCCGCCTCCAAAAAACGCTTAAACTCCGCCCCCTGTTCGGCAAGCTGGCGTTCAATCTCCGACTGGGCCTCGCTCATCGCCGAGGCCATACCCTCGGTGAAACCGCCGTTATAGCCGTCCGCCCGGGCCGCCCGATAAAGTTCATGTACTTCGGCCTCCGCATCCTGCAAGGCCTTTTCCTTAATTTGTTCGGCCTCCAGGCGCGCCGCCGCCAAAATAGCCTCAGCCTGCACTCGGGCAAAATCCACCGGCGTAGAGGGACGCGGCGGTTCAGAGGTCGAAAAGATCTCGCTGTCAGCCGCCGGCTCCTCTTCCGGTTCTTCCGCCGGCCAATCCTCAGCCGTGCTGGCTGCCTCGCCAAATTCCTGAAAATCCGCCGCAGAGTTCAAATTGTCGGTTGCAGTTTCCGGCTCGCGTTTTTCCTCATCACCGCCCAGCTCGCTGGCGTCGGTAAAAACATAGCTCTCCGCCTTGGGCTTCATAAAACGCTTAAAAATACTAGGCAATTATATCGTCCTTTCCGCCTTTCATAATAATAACTTCGCCCTTTTCCTCCAAACTGCGGATAATATTAACAATACGCTGCTGCGCGTCCTCAACATCTTTCATACGAACATTAGTGGTAATCTCCAGGTCGTCTTTAATGCTCTCGGCCATACGCCCGGACATATTGCGGAACAGCTTGTCGGCCACCTCGTTATTGGCCGCCTTAAGCGAAAGCACCAGATCGCGCGGGTCGCAGTCGCGCACAAAGCGCTGTACAGAACGGTCGTCCATGGTGATAATATCCTCGAAAACGAACATCCGCTTGCGGATTTCTTCGGCCAACTCGTCGTTGGAGGCCTCCAAACCATCGAAAATGCTTTTCTCGTTGGAACGATCCAAGTTGTTCATAATATCGGCCACAAAGTCGATGCCGCCCACCTGAACGTTGCTGCTGTCAAAGATATTGGCAAAGCGCCGCGTCATCTCGGCCTCGATAATCTTAATTGCCGTCGGGCTGGCGCTTTCCATCTGGGCAATACTTTCCACCACCTGGATCTGCCGTTTGCCCTCCAGCTGCGAAATAACCGCCGCCGCCTTGTCCGGGTCCACATAAGAGAGCACCAAAGCAATAGTCTGCGGGCGTTCATGCTGCAGGGCGGAAAACAACGATTTATCATTAGCTTTGTTCATAAAAGAGAACTCGCGGTTCTTCAGCGACTTGGTAACCTTATCCAGAAGAGTGGCCGCCGCCTGTTCGCCAAAAGCCTTTTGCAGAACAGTACGGGCATATTCCAGGCCGCCTTCGGTAACCGCCTTGTTGGTCATACACATCTGATAGTACTCGTTTAAGATTTCCTCGGTCAGGGCAGCGTCCAAAAAGCCCAGTTTGGCAACCTCCAGTGTAACCTGCTCAACCTCTTCCGGCTCCATATGTTTATAAAGCAGCGAAGCCTTATCCACACCCAGGGCAATAATCACAGCGGCCGCCTTTTGCGCGCCGGTTAAATCGTCCATTTTAGTAATTATTTCAGGCATTGGCGTCATCCTCTTTCCAGCTGTTCTTTATCACCAGGTCAACCATTGGTGTCATCTTCTTTTAACCAGTTTTTAACCATCAAAGCAGCAATTTCCGGGTTGTTTTCCGCAAAGCGGCGAACATCCTTGCGCAGTTCCATACTGCGCTCGGTATGAATATCCATAATGTCGGCGTTAACCTCCGGTATCTGGGCCTGCTGCAAAGCGGCCAGAGCCGCGGCCTCTTCGGCCTCCTGCGCCAGACGTTTCTTCTTGCGGTGGCGGCGGATCAACAAAATCACAGTCAGCAAAATCAGCAGGAACAAAATTGCCCCGGCAATCGCCGCATAAACAATCCAGCCGTATTCATCCATAAATGTGGGAATCACCGGCTCCACCGGCTCTTCCGGCCAGGGCTCCACCAACAGCGCCACTTTATCGGCCTGCTGTTCCACCGTAATCCCGGCTGCCCGGGCAATGGAGTTAACCATCTCTTCTTGGTTAACGGTGTTGCGGCCGGCATTAATTAATACGCTCACCATCACATCGGTAACCGTGCCACCGGCGCTCTCCCGCTGGATTATCGTTTGGTTATTGTCGTAATTATCTTCGCCGCTGGCGTTCAAATCGCGCTCCTGACCGTCCGGCTGATACCCCTGCTCCACATAGGTGGAAATATCGGAGTTGGTTTCGGTGCCCACAGGGCCGCCCACCGTCTGATCTTCATCGCGGCCAATATTATAACTGTATACCCGGCTGCCGATAATGCCCCGGATACCGTCGTTGCCCACCACGGCGTTCTCCGGCGTGGAATAGATAGTATCCTCCTGATAAACACGGCTGACGTCAACCGTACTGGTAACGGTAATTGCCAGGTTATCATTGCCAAATCTCGGCCCTAAAAGCGTCAGCAGATTATTGCGGATGTTGTTGTTCACCTGCTGCTCCAGCGCCAGTTTCAGACGGGCGGAGTCGGTGGTGTCCACATTGCCGTCGCCGTCCCAGGTATTGCCGCGGTTATCATGGATGCTGACGTTATCAATCACCAGCCCCTGCACGGCGTTGCTCACCAGGCGGCGGATGGAGCTGGCCTGCTTCTGGCTTAAATTGCTGTGGCTGTCCATCTCCACAAAGATAGAGGCGCTGGCCTCAATCAGCGCGTCGGGGGTGCGGTTTAACACAAAGCTGTTGTCTTCGCCAAGCGAAATATCCACCGTTGCGTTTTCCACGCCGTCAAAGCAGCGAATGACGCCGCCCAAACGGTCCTGCAAATCAAAGATATAAAGCATCCGCCGGTCAGATTCAGTGGAAAGCGTATTGATATTATCCAGATACATATGATAGCCCAAATCGCTGCTGGGATAACCCTGCATCAAAAGGCTGGCCTTAAGGCTGGGCTCCTGCGCCTCCGGCACCAGAATGGTATTGTTATTTTCAATCTTATAATTTTTAACCCCAGATTCGTTCAAATATGTAACGATTGAGGACATATCCTCGCTGGTAAGCCCCGTAAAGAGCGTCGCATATGGCCTGTTAGCCAGAATCAACACCAAAGCCACCACCGCGATTATAACTGTTCCCAGCCCAACAGCAATCAGTCGTTTGGTTTTTTTGCTTAACTTGCCAAAGAATTCTTTAATTCGCGGCCATATTTGTTTTATTTTCTCTTCCACGCAATCTGCCTCCGCAAAGTCCAATATTCTACTCTTATCGTCAATATCTATTATTATAAAACACTTGCGCCCTTTTTTCAATACTTATCCTAAAAAAACCACAAGTTTTTACACTGGAAAATCAAGGCCATAAAAAATTTCTGTTGAATTTTTGGATTTTTTTGCTATATCAAACCGAATTATTATCTCAAAACAAGCGCACAACCCGCGCATTAGCGGTAAAATAAATGTAACCTTCTTTAACCGGCCTGTTGCAGGCCCTTTGCAAAGCCCAGCGGTATACCGCCAGCTGAAGCCCGAAAGCCTCCTGAATCTCCTCCGCGCTTTTGCCCCAGTTGGCCCCGGATTTATAGTCCACCAGAACCCAACCGTCCTGCTCGGCAAAGGCCAAATCAATCACACCCTGCATAAACACCGTTTCGCGCCCCTGCGCCGTAAGTTCCGGCAAATCCAGCCCCTCGGCGATATCCATACCCAGCGCCGCCAAATCGTCCAGGCTCAACCCAGCGATAAAACGCCGCTCGCGCAAAACCTCCTCCGGGCTGCGCTGGTAAGCCGCCAACAGCCTGCGCCCCAAGGGCTGCTGAAAGAACTCGGCCAGCCGCTGGGGCATCGGCTCCGCCGCCCGGCAAACCGTCTGGTCGGCCTGCCCCGCGCTCAAGTCGGCCAACAACCCCCGCAAATAAGCCTGCTGCGTGTCAGCATCCCCGGCAGCGGCCAAAAAGGCCAGATCGGCCTTTTGCAGCAGTTCATGCACCAGCCGCCCATAAGCGGCGTACCACTCCAGAGAACGCCCCGCAGGCCGCTGCGGATAATCCCCGGCAAACTCTTCGGCTGCCAGCTGCGCGCCCAACGCGGCCTCCGCGTCGGCTGAATCTTCCGGTAAAGGCAGCAGCCGCTTATAAGCGGTAACGCTCCATTTAACCGGCAGCTTAGCCAGCTCCGCCGCCGGATAGCGCCGCGCCAGCGCCCCGGCGACAGCCTTATCCGGCGCATTCTCCACGGGCAGAGCCGCCAGCCAGGCCGCAAAATCAAAGCTGGCCGCCGCGCTTTTGGTTCGGTCGTTCACCGTTTCCAGACTGTCGATTAATTCCAAATGCCAACGCCCGTCCGGGTCGGGCAAACTAACCGCCAGCCGATATTGATAACCGGCCAGATCACGCAGCAGGCGGCAATCCGGCTGGCGTAACAGCGCCGCGCAAAGCCAGGGCAGAAAACTGCGGTATTTCGCCAAAAATCCGGCCGGGACCGCGTCGGCGTCGTCCGGCAGCGTGGCCAGGACTTTCATCAGCGTCGTGGACGAGCTGACCGTCCCCAGCAGATAAAGCTTTTGCTCCGCCCGCGTCATCGCCACATAGAGCAGGCGCAAAGCCTCGGCCAGGCTTTCCCAGCGCGCCTTGCGGGCAATCAGGTTAAAGCCAAAGGTGGGATATTTGCGCCGGCCAACCAAATCAACCCGGCGCAGGCCCAAACCCAAACTGCGATGCAGCAGAATATCCCGCCGAAAATCGTCTTCATTAAAAGCCGTACCCAGCCCGGCTACAAACACCACCGGGAACTCCAACCCCTTGCTTTTATGAATACTCATCAGCCGCACCGCGTCGCCAGTTTGCCCGCCAGACGCGCCTTTCGGCCCGGCGGCGTTACCGGCGGCGGCCAAAAACTTCAAAAACCGCCCCAAACCAACCCCGCCGGCGCTGTCATAATCCCCCGCCAGACGTTTTAACTCCTGCAAACTGCGGCGGCGCAGGCCGCCCCCCGGCAACAATCCCAAAAGCTCTGGCAAAGCCGCCGCGTTATAGAGATATTCCAAAAGTTCGGCCACGCCCAACTCCTGACTGCGGCGGCGCCATTCCTGCAAACGCTGATTAAACTGCACCAGGCGGCTGTCGTGCGATTGGCAAAGGCCGCCGTACAGGCATTTTTTATCCAGAATATGCAAATCCGCCAGACCGGCCAGGTCCAGCCCCACTAAAGGCGAGTGCAAAACCGCCGCCAGGGCGATGTCCTGTCGGGGATTATCCAGCACCGCCAGCAGATTGCAAACCACCTGTACCTCCGACAGGCTTAAAAAATCGTCGAAGCCGTCCGCTTGCAGAGGAATATCATAACTGCGCAGCACCTGGCTGAAAGCCGGCGCCCAGGCGCGCACCGCCCGCAGCAAAATCACCATATCAGACCATTCGCGCCCCCGCGCGCGTTCCTGCCGGATTTTCTGCGCCAAAACATGCGCCTCCAGCTCCGCTGTCTTCATATCCGCCAGCCAGCCGTCAACGCCCGGCTCCGCCGCGTCCTCGTCCGCCGCCCAATCAACGCCGCCGGCTCCGCTATTAACCGCCGCTTTATCAACGATCAGCAGTTCCACCGGCAGCGCCGGCAATTCCGGCCGGCCACAGTGCAGGCTGGCCGCCTCGTCATAGTTAATTTCCAGATTGCCGCCCCGCATCAGCCGGGCAAACACGAAGTTCACCCCGGCCAAAACGGCGCTCTGACTGCGAAAATTGCGGTTGAGATCTACCCGCCGGCCGCCCTCGCCCCGGCCATAAGCCGCAAAACGCCGCAAAAACAGGCTCGGTTCCGCCAGCCGGAAACGATAAATGCTCTGTTTAATATCACCCACCATAAAGCAGTTATCACCATTGCTCAACAGGGCCAGCAGGCTTTCCTGCACCTCGTTAACGTCCTGATACTCATCCACCAGAATTTCAAAAAAATGCTGCCGCAGGCTGGCCGCCACGCCCAACTGCTCGTTTTGCAGCAAAGCCAGCGCAAAATGTTCCAAATCAGCAAACTCCAACAGACGGCGGCGGCGTTTGGCCTGCTGCCAGGCCTGATAAAAGTTCAGCGTCAAATCCACCAGGGCCCCGGCCAGCGGCGCGAGTTCGGCCAGCTCCGCCGCCAAAGTTCCCCGCTGAACCGCCGCGCCCTCGCGCAGCAGGGCGGCCACGCCCTCCTTGGCCTGCTTGCGCAAAAGCTGCACGCGCTCCTTGGCCTCCGGATCGCTTAGGTCTTTAGCACGAATAGCCGGCAGACGCTTAAATTCCAACCGGGCCAGGGCCTGCAAACAGGCCGCCGCCCCGCCGGCCGCCGCTGCCTGACGCAAAGCCGCCGACTCCGCCGCCAGCAAAGGCAGATAAGCCGTCAGCCCGGCCCCCGCCGCCAAATTTTCCGCCGACTGGTAAACAGCGCTTAACCCGGCCAGCTCGTCCTGCAAACAATCGGCATAATAAGCCAGCCACTTTTCCGTCTGCCCCTGCCGGTAGGCCTCCGCCAGACCGGCAAGCCAGCCCTCGATATCCGACATGCTCTGGCCGAACTCAATCAGCCGCAGCACCAGCGCCTTAATATTATCGTCCCCCAGGCCGCGGCTGTAATGACGCAGCAACAGACGCAGACCGGAATTTTCATCGGCGTAGGCCGCTTCAAAAACTTCTTCCAACACGCGTTCGCGCAGCAGATTGAGTTCGCCCTCACTGCCAATGTGGCTTTTCGCGTCCAAATCCAGCGCGTAACCATATTCGCGCAACAGGTCCAGACAAAAAGCGTGGATTGTCATGATTTTAGCGCGTTGCAGCAGCACCAGCTGGCGGGTGATATGCCGCCCGGCCTCGCCGCCGTCCCCCTGCGCCGCCAGACGCTCGCGCAGGGCCGAGGTCAGCCGCTGGCGCATCTCTGCCGCCGCCGCGTTGGTATAGGTCAGCACCAAAAGGCGGTCAACGTCCACCGGCTGTTCCAAATCGGTGATAATGCCCATAATTCTCTCAATCAGCACCGCGGTTTTGCCGCTGCCGGCCCCTGCCGCCACCAGTAAGTTGCCGCTGTTTTTCTGCATTGCCGCCAGTTGTTCATTAGTCCAGGCCATAGTTTTCTCCCTCAGTTTGCTGTTTAAGCTTATGCCGCTTAATTTAGTATTATTCCTCGCCGTACTCTTGCTGCCAACGACGTAACACCTCATCTTTAGAGATGCGCTCCACCGGGCGGCTATTCATATCCACCGCCAAATCCACCGCGCACAGGCTGTAATAATCGCAGTATTCGCAGATCAGCCGGCCGTTCTGCTCCAGCGGGCGCTGGCGAATCTCTCCGGCCTGTAAACGCTGCACGCTGTCGGCCGCCTGCCGGCGCAGGCAATGCTGCATAAAATTATATTCCGCCGGCAGCAGCCCCAGCGTATTACGGCCAAAGCTGCTGTCGCGCTTCCAATAAACGCTCATGGTTTTGGCGTATTGGCCCGGCTCCAAATCCCGCTCGGCCAATAACAGCGCCTCGGTATCCAGAATCGCCAACCCCTGCAGCTTAACCGCCGCGCCGTCTTCCTCCAAAGACTGCACGTTTTTAATAATCTCCTGCACCGGCACATAGAACATGCCCGCCGGGCGCAGCCGGTCGCGCCCATTTTGCAGCAAAGCCTCCAGATACAGCGGCAGCTGCCAGTTCAGCCCAAAATAAATATCCGACAGGTTCAGCGTCTTATTCTGCATTTTATAGTCGATAATGCGCACAAACGCCGCCTCGCTGCCCGGGGCCACGTCCACCCGGTCGATAACGCCGCCCAGCTCCACAAAACGCCCGTCCGCCACCTCCAGCCGCAGGGGTTGTAATTGACCGCCCAGGCCAAAGGCCAGTTCAAAGCGGCGCGGCTGAAAGCTGCCGGCGGCCAGATTGGCGGCCATATCCAGCAGGCTTTGGCTCACCACCGCCACAATTTTTTCCGCCATATAGCTGTTTTTGCCACTGTCCGTCAAAAGCTCGGCCAGCCCCTGCTCGGCAAACTGCTGCAAAACCTCGCGCACTAGCGGCTCCAACTCTGCCATTGTCAGCTCTGCCCATTTGCACTCGGCCTGCACCAGCCGCTGCATAACCTCGGACAATATATAATGATAGATAGTGCCCACATCGGCGGTTTGCAGCTTAAATTCCGGCCTGGGGGCCAGCCCCAACCCATAAGAAGCATAATATTTGCAGGGACAGCTGTTAAAACGCTCCAAGCGCGAAACGCTGGTGGAGCTGCTGCCAGCCCGGCCATAAAGCGCCAGATAACGGCGTTTATCCAAAGGTGCGCCGTTCACCCGATAGTCCAAACCCTGCCGCAGAGCCGCCAACTGCGGCAGCAGCTTTTGTTCCTGCTGCAAACGCCGGCAGACGGCGCGCCAAAATTCGTCAGTCTGCGGCGGCGGTGTTTCCCCCGCACGCAGGCGGCCCAAATGCGCCGCCAGACCAGCCAGCAGGCGACGGTCGCCGCCCAGCCAGTCGGTCAGCGGCAGATCCTCCGGTTGCTTTGGGGCCAGCGCCGGAAAAATCTGACGCAAACGCCCCACCACCGGCGAAGGGCGCAGAGCCGCGCCGTCCGCCGCCGCTTCCGCATAGCTTAAATACAAACGCTCGCTGCTGCGCGTCAGAGCAATATAAGCCAAATATTCCTCGTTTTCCTGCCGCTCGCGCGGGCCGGCGGCCAGTTCCAAACCAAGCCGGGCCAAAACTTCCCGGTCATTACTGCCCAACAGACCGTCTTCCGCCACCGCCGCCGGCATTTCGCCATCGTTTAAGCCCAGAACGATAGCCGCGCGGATTTCCGGCAGGCGGCTGCGGCTGATCTCTGCCAGATTAACCTCATTTGCCGAGGGCGGAATAGAACTTAACTGCAAACGCGCCGTCCCCTCCTGCCAAAGTTCAGCAAACTCCTGATAGCTGACCGGCAAATCCGGCAAAAAAGCTTGCAGCTGAGCCAACAGCTGCTCCACCTTGGGCAATATCTGGCGGTGCGCGTCCGCCAAACGCAATTCCTGGCGCTGAACAGCCTGCTGCTCCCAGACCAGAAGCTTGTCCGCCGCCTGTAAATTTTGCAGCAGATTCAGCAGCGCGCCAGCCAAAACGCCAACGGTCAGCGCCCCGGCCGCTTGCAGCTCTTCCCGCAGACTTAACAGCGGCTGTAAGGCCCGCGCCGCTATTTCATTAATCTGCGCCAGCTCCTCCGCCGTCAGCCCGCCGGCGCGCTTAAATTGGCCGGCCTGCCGCCACATATAACTTTTTAGGCCGCAACGCAGGGCGTAGTTTTCCAAAATATCCGCCTCGTCAAGGCTCAACGGAGCCAGGCCGGACTTTAAATAAGCCAGCACCGCCGGGGTAGACCAGTTCTCGGTCAGCACGCTTAAAACGGTAGCAACCAGCTTAACCAGCGGGTGCCGCCCCAAATCCGCGCCCATATCAAAAAAGTAGGGGATAGCAAAATCGCGAAAAGCGTTTTCCAGTTCAGTACGATAATTAGCCAGGTTTCTGGTAATCACCGCAATCTCCCGAAACTTAAAGCCCTCTTCGCGGCACAGGCGGCTGATCGTCTGCGCCGCATAAACCGCCTCGACGGCGGCGTCCGGCGCGGCCAGCAGCTCAATATTTTGGGGCGGCTGCCGCCAGTCAAGCGGCCAGTCCGGGCTGGGCTTAAAGCCGGAAAAACAGCCAAAGGCAAAACAGGCCTCCACCGCCGCCAGTTCCGGGTTATTTTTCTGGCGGTGGTTTGCCGTCAGCCTGGTTACTTCCACCTCCGCCCCCAGTTCTGCCGCCAGCTGCAAAAACTGGCGGCGCAAACGCCGCTGACCGCCAAAAATCCGCCCCACGTTCTGCGGCCCGGCAGCCTCCGGCGGCAGACACAGGCACAGATTAATCGCTTTGACTTTGGGGAAAAGCGCCCGCATTACCGCCAACTGCGAGGGGTTGAAGTCCAGAAAATTATCCAGCCAAAACTCCGCCCCCTGCAAAAGCTCCGAGGCCGCCGCGGCCTGCGCCAGTTCGGCCATCATCAAACCCTGATCGCGGAACCCGCCCACCACCATATGCAGATAGGATTCAAAAAGCAGCGCCAAATCCCGCAGTTTGGCCGCCAACAGGCTGGCCCCCGCAGGCTGCGCCAACTGCTCCGCCGCCCGGCGCAAATCCGCCGGGGCTATGCCATACTGCTCAAACTCCACCAGAGCGCGCGCCAGAGCGTCCACAAAGCTGATATTACCGGCCGCGGCGTCCAAAACCTCCAGCTTGCCCCGGTGCTGCTGCATACAGGCCTCCAGCAGCATAGCGCGCCCCTGCTCGTCTAACCGGGGCAGAGGCGCAAAAGTCTGCTCCGCCGCCATCAGCCGGTACAAGCCGGAAAAACTCACCGCCTGCGCGCGCAGGCTAGCGCCTACTGGCTGCCCCTGATTATCCGCAAAATTAACAAAGGCCCGCTCGCCGGCAAAGGTGGCCTGCTCCGGCACCAAGAGCAGCAGCGGCTTGCCCAGCGGCTCGGCTTTTTGCCGCTCGGCCATCTCCTGTAAGCACAGGCGGCTTTTGCCGCTGCCCGCTCCCCCCTCGATTAAACGCAGTTTCATTCTGGCAGCCTCCTAATATCCCTCATATTATTTCCGTTTATATTTCGGCAAAAATCCGCATAAACCTGCCTGAGGCGCCATAATCACTTTCGATTCGCCATACAGAAAAAGCTTTTCTTCAGGCTCAATTTATGTTAAAATATTATTATCGTAAAAAATGAGGTGATATTTTATGCAGGCGACAGTTTTAGTAGATAATATTGGACAGGAGGAGCTGCCCGGCGAATGGGGCTTAAGCGTTTATATCGCCGCCGGCCCCAAACGGCTGTTGCTGGACGCCGGCGCCAGCGGCCTTTTTCTAAGCAACGCCGCCGCCCTGGGGCTGGATATCGCAGCGGTGGACGCGGCGGTTTTATCCCACGCCCACTATGATCACGCCGACGGTCTGGCGGATTTTTTCCAGCAGAACAGCCGCGCCAGGTTATACCTGCGCCGGCAGGCGGCGGCCAATTGCTATAAAATTGCCGAAGGCGAATATAAATACATTGGTATCAGGCCAGATATTCTGCAAGATTTTGCCAACCGGCTGGAGTTTGTGGACGGCGTTTATCAACTGCTAGACAAGGTCTATCTGCTGCCCCACGCCACGCCCAATCTGGCGGAGCAGGGCCGTCTGGCCCAAATGTATTGCAGGCAACCCGACGGCGGTTGGCAGCCGGACGATTTTGCCCACGAACAAAGCCTGGTTTTCGACACGCCGGACGGGCTGGTGATTTTCAATTCCTGTTCGCATGGCGGAGTGGAAAATATCGTCAACGAGGCCTGCCGGCAGCTTGGGCGGCCAGCGCGGATGCTGATCGGCGGTTTTCATCTTTATCAGCGCAGCGCCGACGATGTGCGCAGTCTGGCCCGCCGTCTGCGCCAGATGAACTTGCAGGCCGTCTATACCGGCCACTGCACCGGCCAGCCCGCCTTTGATATTCTGCGGCAGGAGTTGGGCGAAAAAGTTTTTCAGCTGCAAGTCGGCCTGCAAATCAAATTTTAGGAGGAAAGAGCTATAATGAAAGAAAAACGCTTTAAACGCATTTATATCCAAGGCAGCATTAGCACTGCGGAAATTCTGGTGGACACCGTAACCGGTGTGAATTACCTTTTTATGACCTCCGGACAGGCCGGCGGCCTGACCCCGCTGCTTGATGAAAAAGGCCAGCCGGTAATCACCCCGAACGCCTTAGCTGACAACGCAAAAAAAGGAGCAAACTATTATGACTGAATTTAGATATGACACCCAACTTTTAATTGAGGGCGAGAAACTGGACGAAACGGCTATCAGCGAATATTTTATCAGCCATTTCCAGGGCGACTGCCTGCTGGCGGTAGGCGACGATAAACTGATCAAGATCCACTTCCACACCAACCAGCCCTGGCAAGTGCTGGAATACTGCGCCAGCCTTGGCGAAATTTTTGATATTGTTATCGAGGATATGGACAGACAAGCGCGCGGCCTGCAAGGCTGAAATAAAGGAGTAATTATAAATGCAAATTGAAAAAATAGTCGAGAACGGCGTTAATATTGCTGTAATCAACAGCCCGGATTTACTAATTAACGACAGTCAATCTGCCTTAGATTTGGCAATGTCCGCCAAATATGCAGCCGATGCACGAAGAATAGTTTTCGCCAAACATCACCTGGCAGAAGATTTTTTTGTGCTAAGCAGCGGTCTGGCCGGCGAAATTCTGCAAAAATTCATCAATTATCAAATAAAAATTGCTATTTATGGCGACTACTCACATTACACCAGCAAGCCCCTGCACGATTTTATTTATGAGTCCAACCAGGGGCAAAACGTATTTTTTGTCGCCACGCCAGAAGAGGCCATAGCCAAATTGGCCCAAGCCAAATAATACTAAAAGCAGCCCTTTCCGTTCAACCGGAAAAGGCTGCTTTATCATAAGAAAAGGGAGCTGTCCACTGATAGCTCCCTTTTAGATTTAGCACTTGGCAGGCGTACAATTCTCCTGCATCTCTCATGCCCATCAGGCATTGTCTGTACCAGCGGCGTGTGGACTGTACGAAATCTTCCACCTCAAGCGCTCAATCTATTATATTTATATTATAACTCCTTTATTCTCTTTTGTAAAGAATTTTTTTATTTCTTAATAATCTATTCCAATCCTGTTTATCAATTTTCATAAATGTTATAATAGAATTTTTATAATAAGGATTATCAGTTGATGTAACTAACCGCAGTATAGTTTTAAAAAATTCGGTTTGATTATATTGAATCTCTTTAAGAATGACAGCGGTATTTGGTTTATTAGCCTCTAAAATATAATCCGGACTTTCAATAATCATCTGAAACCAAACTGCGTACTTCTCATAATCACCTGGATGACGCCCCATAATATGTTGAATCTGCTTATCTGTTATAACAACATCATCACTAATGATATTTTCAGACACACAACTGTATAGCTTTTTATCCAGCCGACAAATATACTGCATAAATTGTCCTCATCAATTTGTATTTTTCTAATTATAACATTCAACAAATTTTTTTACAAGATATAAAATGCCAAAGCAGCCCCTCCGCTTAAACGGAAAAGGCTGCTTTTAATATACCCAATTTTAATTTTTATTTTGCCGCAAACGCTCTGCCAGTTCGGCCAGAATAGCCACATCTCTTTCTGCCAAGCCGGAAACGTCGATAACCGCTACGCTATCCAGCCCCAACAGATAATCGGTAGAAACCGCAAAAACTTTCGCCAATTCCACCAGCATTGCCGTAGACGGCATAGAAAGGCCCTGTTCCCAGGCGTTTATGCCAGTTCTGCTTAAAGAAACTTTTTGGCCAAGCTCTGCCTGCGTCCAACCTCTGGCCTTGCGTAGAGATTTTATTTTATCAGCTAACAAACAACATCACTCCCCAATGATAATTATACCCAACTAAAATGATGTTTCGCTAACTTTTTTGATAAAATAATTGACATCAGAAGTTTAAGCTGCTATACTAATAAACAAAAAAACCAAAAATCTTCCAAATTATAGTTTAACAAACAAAGGAACACTCCCAAAATGAAAAGTGAATTACTCCTTACCATAATTTGCATATTTTTGCTGCTAGCAATAGCTATGCCTAAAGGCAACCCCTCAAGGCAGGTTTTGGCAACCTATAACAACACCAAAATCATAATAAACGGTATTCAAATTTCCACGCAAAACGCCGCGCCGGTTACCATTAACGGCATAATTTATCTGCCGGTGCGCACCGTGCCGGAGGCTTTGCAAATGCAGGTTGAATGGGATTCCGCCGCCAACGCTATATTTATTACTTCCGCCGGCCCGCAAACCCAAGAACAGCAGAAGTAACCGAACACTAAGCGAATTGAAACTGTTATATTACATCGCAAGTTTTATATATATTGCAAAGCAGCCCTTTCCGTCTAACCGGAAAGGGCTGTCTTAAATTCATTAATTTCTCCATACCACAACATCTGCCAGCTTTTTGCGAGGCCTGGCCGGCGGCGACTCCGCCGGATAACCAAAGGCCAGCGCCGCGATAAGCTGACCGTCGCTGTGCAGCCAGGCGCACAATTCGGGGTAAGCGAAAAATATATCGCCGATCCAAAGGCCGCCAATGCCCTTATCAACAGCCGTCAAAAGCATATTTTCGATTGCCGCGCTGATTGACTGAATGTTGCAAATTTCATTGATGTGTTCTTCCGGCGTAAACTCTGCCAGAATATTTTTGCCCAATGTGTTTTCAACAAAAATTATAACCGGAGCCTCCGCCATTATCGCAACCGTACGCTTGGCCGATTCCAGATACTGCCGGCTCTGCGGCAGCAGCGCGGTTTGCTTTTCTTCCCGGCTAATGCCCTTATAAAAAGCCTGCAATGCCTCATCTTTGGCCGCGCCCTGCGCCACAATATACTTCCAGGGCTGACGGTTTTTGGAAGACGGAGCCACAATGCCGCTTTGCAAAATATCTATAATATCGCTTTCCGCAAGCGGACGGGGCAAAAATTTTCGGATACTTCGTCGGTCATAAATTGCTGAAATCATTTTTACACCTGTTTCTTTATAATTGCGCAGGCCCCCGGGCAGCTCCTAAAATTCTTTGAAGAACCGGCCAACCCTGCTGCAATATTCCTCAAAGGCCGCGCCATGGTATTTACGCAGAAAGGCCTCTTCAATAGTAGTCTGGCGGAAGAAGATTGACCAGCAGCCCAAACCGAAGATGAAAAACAACGGCGTGGGATAAATCAGGAAAAGCCCCAGCGTAATCAAATCATAAGCCACATACATGGGGTTGCGGGTATAGGCATAAATGCCGGTGGTAATCAGCGGCTGCGGGTTTTCATAGTCCACGCCCAGCCGAAAGGCCGCGCCAAAGGACTGAATACACCAGACAAAGATAAAAATACCAATCAGGCAGAGCAAATCGCCAACCCAGTCCAGCCAGCCCCAGGGGATCAGAATCGTATTCAGCGCCGCGCCCCAAATCTGCGGCCAGCCAAAGCTATATGCCAAAACGTGATAGGCCAGCAGCAGCACATAGGGGTAAATCACAAACTCCATAATATGGTGCCGGCAAAGCAGGTTGGCCTTGATACCCCGCCGCTTTTGCCGAAACACCCGCTCAAACATCGTTGCCAACACCGCGAAAACGCTCACAATAGCAATAAAATTGTGCAGCATAAAAATCTCCTTTAATTCACCAAAGCGGAAAGGTCGCCCAACTCCGCCGTCATGCTCACCAGCATTTGCAGCAGAGCCAAACGGTTAGCGCGCACCGCCTCGTCCTCGGCCATCACCAGCACGGCCTCAAAAAAGGCGTCTAACTGCGGGCGCACCGCCGCCAAATCCCGCAGGGCTGCCAAATAATCCCGCTTGGCTATGGCTGAAAGCACCTTGGAATTAGCTGCGCGCAGAGCCGCGTAAAGTTCGCCCTCGGCCGGCTCCACAAACAGTTTGGCGTCCGGCTCGCCAGCCGGTCCGGCGTTCTTCAGCAAGTTAGCCGCCCGCCCGTATGCCGCCATCAGTTGGGCAAAATCGGCGTCCCGCTTAAAATCGGCCAGGGCATGCGCCTTTTGATAATTATACAGCGGGCAAATCAGCGGCAGACCGGCCACCGCGTTAATCACGTCATAGGCCACGCCCTCGTCGCCTAACACGTTCTCCAAACGCTGCCGGAAGAAATTGGCAATCGCCGCCAGCGTCGCCGCCTCGTCATTCACCATCTCAATACCGGTATAAAGCCCGTAAGCCTTTTGGCAAAGCCATTGCAAATTAAGCGAAAGCTTATTTTGCAGCAAAATCTGGGTTACGCCGATCGCCGCGCGGCGCAGGGCGTAAGGATCCTGCGAACCGGTGGGAATAAGATTCTGGCCAAAGAAACCAACCAGACTGTCCAGACGGTCGGCCAGCGCCAGCGCAATACCCGCCTTAGTCTGCGGCAGAGCGTCACCGGCAAAGCGGGGCAGATAATGCTCGCGGATAGCCTGCGCCACCTGCGCCGGCTCGCCGTCATGGCAGGCGTAATATTCGCCCATAATGCCTTGCAACTCCGTAAACTCATAAACCGCGTTAGAAACCAAATCACACTTCATCAACTGCGCGGCGCGCTGCGTATCCGCTTTATCGGTTTCACTGAAGACCAGTTTGGCGGCAATATGCCCGGCCAGAGTTTGCACCCGCCGCACCTTAGCGGCCAGCGTGCCCAGTTTTTCGTGGAAAACGATATGTTCCAGACGGGGCAGATTATCTTCCAGCTTATGGGCGCAGTCTTCCTGCCAGAAAAATTCCGCGTCGGCCAGCCGCGCCGCCAGCACCTTTTCATTGCCGGCGCGGACAATATCCAAATGTTCGCTGTTACCGTTGCGCACCGTGATAAAATGCGGCAGCAGTTTTTGGCCGGTCGCGTCATAAACCGGGAAATAGCGTTGGTGTTCGCGCATCGGCGTTACCACCAACTCCTCCGGAATTGCCAGATATTTAGCGTCAAAGCTGCCCAAAAGCGCGGTGGGATATTCCAGAATATAAACCAGCTCGGAAAGCAGCTCCTCATCCGGTTTAACCATACCCCCGGCCACCTTGGCCACCGCCTGAATCTGCGTCCAGATTTTTTCGCGGCGCAGGTTTTGGTCAGCAATCACATATTCATTTTGCAGCGTCATTAAATAAGCCGCCGGCTCCTTAATCTCGGCCTGGCCGCTGCCCAGGAAACGATGGCCGCGGGTTACGCGCCCGGCTTTGACCCCGGCAATCTCCAGCGGCAGAACCTCTGTGCCGAAAAGCAGCACCAGCCAGCGAATCGGCCGGGCAAAGCGCATTTCCTGGCTGCCCCAGCGCATCGGCTTGGGGAAATACAGCTTATGCACAATTTCCTCCAGCATGGCGGGCAGCAGTTCTGCCGTGGGCCGGCCTTTAACCTCTTTAACAGCGTAAACGTACTGCACGCCCTTAATTTCCTTTTGCAAAACCTGTTCCGGGTCAATCCCCTGGCCGCGGCAAAAACCCAGCAGCGCCTTGCTAGGCGCGCCGTCCGGCCCATAAGCGGCCTTAAGCGCCGGGCCTTTGCTCTCGGTCTGGCTGTCCGGCTGCATCTCCGCCAGATTTTCAATCAGCAGGGCAATGCGCCGCGGCGTGCCGTAGGTCTGCATATCCTCATAAGCCAGCCCGGCCTGGGCCAACGCCGCCTGCGTCAGTTCGCGCAGCTGTTTCAGCGCCGGCTCCATAAACCGCGCCGGGATTTCTTCAATGCCAATTTCAAACAATAAATCTCTGGCCATTATTCCGCACCCTCCTTTAATTGCTCCAGCCCCAGCAAACGGCGCTGTTCGGGATCCTTTAACAGCGGGAAGCCCAAACGCTGCCGCTGCTCCACATAAGCCTCGGCGCAAAGCCGCGCCATAGCCCGCACCCTGCCGATAAAGCTTTGCCGCTCCGTAACGCTGATTGCGCCGCGAGCGTCCAGCAGGTTAAAGGTGTGAGAACACTTCAGCGCATAGTCATAAGCCGGCTGCACCAAACCGGCCTCAATAATCCGTTTGGTTTCCGCCTCATACATATCAAACAGCTTAAACAACATATCCGCATCCGAAACCTTAAAATTATAGGTAGAATAATCAACCTCGTTCTGGTGATACACGTCGCCGTAGCTGACATTGTCCACCCAGTTAATATCATAAACGCTGTCCACCTCCTGGATGAACATGGCCAGACGCTCAATACCATAGGTAATTTCCGCGCAGACGGGTTTGCAGTCCAGGCCGCCGCACTGCTGGAAGTAGGTGAACTGCGTAACCTCCATGCCGTCCAGCCAGACTTCCCAGCCCAGCCCCCAGGCGCCCAGCGTGGGGCTTTCCCAGTTATCCTCCACAAAACGAATATCATGTTCCGCCGGGTCGATACCCAAAGCCTGCAAGCTGTCCAGATAAAGCTCCTGTACGTTATCCGGCGAGGGTTTTAAAATCACCTGAAACTGAAAATAATGCTGCAAACGGTTGGGGTTCTCGCCATAACGCCCGTCCGTCGGCCGGCGGGACGGCTCCACATAGGCCACCTGCCACGGCTCCGGCCCCAGAGCGCGCAAAAAAGTAGCCGGGTTCATCGTACCCGCGCCCTTTTCCAGGTCATAGGGCTGCAAAATAACGCAGCCCTGTTCGCCCCAATACTTTTGCAGGTTCAAAATCAACTGCTGAAAATTCATGCTTTTCACTCCTTATATTCAAAACGCTTTTAGCCCAAACGCTTTTTTACCATATCAATTTTTACTCTGTAAATATATTTATCCTTAAAATAGTATTATAAACAATTAACGACGGGTTTGTCAATATTTGCGCCGCAAATCGTTCAATAAATCAGCTTAATATTTCGCCGCCGTATAACAGCAAATTTTCTCTGGCCTTGCGGCTGCCCGCCCCCAAATGATAATCCAGATACGCCCACAGGGCCTGATTAATCTCTTGCCGCAGTCCGGCGTTCAGCTTCAGCTGCAAAAAACGGCGCGGCTCCCAATCCAGCAGGCAGCGCATAATTTTTATGCCGCCCTTGGAAAGCCCCACATCCCTCCCGCCGGTCTGGCGGAATTCGCCCAGCCCCCAGCCCAGCGCCTGCCGGCAGGTTCCGCAGACAATTCCCCCCAGCGCCGGCGCGGCAAAAAAGGGGTTCTGCACGCTTATTGAATAATGCTCCGCCGGCACCGTATCCACGTCCCGGCCACAGCGGGCGCAAGCCGCCAGGCCAGGCCGCCAGCCCAGTTCGCCCAGCAGGCGCAGCTCAAAAAACTTCAGCAGCAGATATTGCTGGCGCGGCTCCGGCGCAGCGGCGGCTAACAGCAGCGTCGTAACCGCCAATATATATAAATTCTCCTGCGGTTTTTCCAGCGGCGTGGCGCAGTCCAATATTTCCGTTACATAACTGGCCAGACCAATTTTGGCCAAATCCTCCCGCAGTTCCGCCAGGCTGTGTATGGTTTCGCCCTGCGTAATCAGGCGCAGGCCCTGGCTGTTCCCCCTGGCGGCTGAAAATTCCAGACGGCTGCACACAAACGGCAGAGTGGCGGCCTTTAAGCGGCTTTTGGGCTTGCGCACGCCCCGGGCCAGACAAGACAGCTTGCCGCCGTGGCGGCTGTATACCGTCAGCAGACGATCCGACTCATTATAATCGCGCCCCCGCAAAATCAAACAATCGTCAGTCTGCGCCCGCAAGTCCATTTTCCCTCAATCGCTCCCCTTTAAACACTTGACAAAAAATCAATAACTTGCTATACTGTAAATAAAGAAAAGAGCCGGCGGTTCCCGACGAACAGTCAGCCCTGCTCCGCTATTTACAAAAAGAAAAATAGCCGAAAACCTTGGCAGAGTGGTCGGCTATTTTTTAGTTGTGATTCTATAAATAAAATCCGCAACTTCAACGAGAAAGCTAAGTAATAGAATTACCTCGACAAAACTCATAAGCTATCCCCCCTTCCTCGCATTAATGAAAGTTTGCGAGCAAGGGATAACCGCCGCCAAAAAAGCCAGCTCTTTTCTTTCCTTATTTTAACATATCAATTAGGCTTTTGCAACACATTTATCCGGTTTGCCCACTCTATGGGCGAACCGGTTTTTATAGCTTTTTAGGATCATAGCCCAGAGTTTTCAGCAGCCAGGCGTCGTCCCGCCAGTCCTTTTTCACCTTAACGCGCAGCTCCAGATAAAGCTGTTCGGCAAACAGGCCCTCAATTTCGGCCCGGGCCGCCTGGCCGATGACGCGCAGCATTGCGCCGCCCTTGCCGATAATAATACCCTTTTGGCTGTCGCGCTCCACATAAATGAAAGCCTCCAGATAAAGCATACCGTTGGCGCGGCGCTGATACTGGTTTATGCTGACGGCCACCGCGTGGGGAATTTCCTCCCGTACGGCCAGAAAAATCTTTTCGCGGATAATCTCGGCCATAATCTGGCGTTCCGGCTGATCGGTCAGCTGCTCGTCGTCATAATAGCGCGGCCCAACGGGCAGAGCATCGCCCAGCGCCGCCAGCAGTTTGTCCACCCCCTGGCCGTCTTTGGCCGAAATTGGCAAAACTGCCGCCAGCGTCAGCTTATCCCGCCAGCTTTGGGCCAAAGCATCCACATCCACGTCCGCCGGCAGCAGATCCATTTTATTCAGCAGCAAAAAAACCGGCTTTTGCTTAACCTGCGCCAGCTGGCGGCAAATATGCGCCTCGCCGCCGCCAAAGGGCTGGCTGGCGTCGGCCAGATAGCAGATAACATCCACGTCGCCGAAAGTCGTTTCGGCGGCCTTATTCATATAATCGCCCAGCTTATGGCGGGGTTTATGCAGGCCCGGCGTATCAAAGAAAATCGCCTGCATTTTTTCGTCAGTATAGATACCCTGAATTTTGGTGCGGGTTGTCTGCGGCTTATCCGAAACAATCGCCACCTTTTGCCCCAAAACCTGATTAAGCAGGGTGCTTTTGCCGGCGTTAGGCCGGCCAATCAGCGCCACAAAACCGGAGCGGTAATCGGCAGATAACGCTTTGTGCCCAAAGTAAGCGTCTAAATCTATTCCCATATTATCCTCTTTCTTTATTATCTATTAACGCCCAGCAGCGCCAAAACCTGCTCCTGCCGGGCAAACTGGCGTTTTTCCTCCTCGGCGGAGATTTCATGGTCATAGCCCAGCAGATGCAGCAGGCCATGCACAAACAAAAACAGCAGCTCGCGCTTTTGGCTGTGCCCATAGGCGGCGGCCTGCGCCGCCAGCCGCGGCAGCGAGATTACAATATCCCCCAGCGACGTGTGCGGCAGGATTTTTTCTCCCGGCTGATACTGCGGAAAAGACAGAACGTCCGTGGGCCTGTCTACACTGCGAAACTGCCGGTTCAGCCGCCAGATCTGTTCGTCATCCGTTAAAGTCAGCGAAACTTCGCAGCCAGCCGGCCGGCCCGCCGGCTTTTCCAAAAGGATAGTCTGCCCAAGCCCCCGCAGCAGCTCCCCGGCCCAGTCCGCCGGCAGCCGCCAATCCGGCTGACCGGGCAGCTCGATAGTCAACAACAACTTCATTTCTCATCACTTTCTTTTTGCTTATTTTTCTCTTTATTCTCGTTTTTGCCTTTGTTCTCTGATTTATCTTTATTTTCGGATTTTTCTTTGTTATCTGGTTTTTCTTTATTATCGGCGCGGTCTTCTTCCGCTTTTTCGGCTTTTTCCCGCTCCTGGGCCTCTTTTTCCGCCTGTTTGCGCATTTTCTCCATTTCCTTGGCCAGCTGTTCCGGATAAGGCAGGCGGTAATGCTTTGCACCCGCCAGAATGGTGGCGAAAGTGGAGGCGATAACGTCCAAATCACGGAAAGTTAAATCACAGTTGTTAAGCTGCCCCTCATTGTGCTTGCTTTTAATAATATCCCGCACCATACCCTCGATCTGGCCGGGAGTCGGCGCGTTCATCGACTGCACCGCCGCCTGGCAGCTGTCAGCCAGCATCACCAGCGCCGCCTCTCTGGTCTGCGGAATCGGCCCCGGATAGCGAAAATCATCCTCGCGCACCGGCCCAATGGCGGTTTCGCTGTTTTTGGCCTGCTCCAGCGCCTTATTATAAAAACCTTTTAGAACGCCGGTGCCGTGGTGCTGTTCAATAATATCCACAATCTCTTCCGGCAGCTTATATTTGCGCGCCATATCCGCCCCCTCCTTGGTGTGAGAGGTGATAATAAAAGTGCTCAAACTGGGCTGCAATTTGTCGTGCGGATTTTCGCCCGGCTTTTGGTTCTCCACATAAAAATTGGGGCGCTTGGTTTTGCCTATATCATGAAAATAAGAAGAAACCCGAACCAGCAAACCATTAGCGCCTATTTGGTCGGCGGCCGCCTCGGCCAGATTGCCTACCAAAATACTATGGTTATAAGTGCCCGGCGCCTCGATCATCAGCTTTTTCAGCAGCGGATGATTAAGATTGGAAAGCTCCATCAGGCGAATTTCTGTGGTAATCGAAAAAATTGTCTCCAGCAGGGGCAGAGTGCCCACCGTCAGGATCACGGAAATCAGGCCGTTAATAAAGGCCATCAAAAAACCAATACCAACCGAACGCGCGCCATAGTTCCACATAAAACACCAGGAAAGCGTTACCAGCATATAAGCGGCGCATATGTAGGCCACCGCCACCGCGTAATGGCTGCGCGAGCTCATATTGCCCACCTGCCAGACGCCAACCAGACCGCCCACCAGCGCGGCAAAAATATAGAGCATATTTGCGCCGCACATTATCCCCACAAAAATACTGACAATCAGCGTGGCAAAGATAGCCGTACGCCGGTTAACCAGCGCTGTAACCAGCATGGCAAAGGCCGGCACCGGCACCGCCAACCCCAGCATCCAGTCCGTCGCCAGGCCGGAATCAAACTTAACCAGCGTAATAACCCTGGCCATTAACAGAATTGTCATAAATAAAATTGAAATCAGGCTTAGCTTCTGCATGCTGATCTCATTATCGCCGCTCATTCTGGTACAGTACAGCCAAAGCAGAGCATAGCAGATGATTACCAACAGCAACAGGCCGAAATAGGCCTGCATATCGCTGACCGGCTGCTGAAGCCCGACAGCCTCCAGGGCCTCCACCTCGGCGGCGCTAACCTCCTGGCCGCGTTTAACCACCAACTGACCGGGATAAACCGTGCGCGAAATAGGCTGAACATTGCTGATCGCCTGCGTAATAGCGTCCATCGTCGCCACCTGGTCAAAAACATGGGTAGGCTTAAAGGACAAAAGTTTTTGGGCTTGCAGCATAAAAGCCTCGGCGTCAGCGTCCACTGCCGCCGCCTTGATATTTTCCACGCACTGCTCCACAACCTCCGGCAGAACAGTTTCGTCAAACTCTCCCCGGCTGTATGCGGCGGCCACCGCGTTTTTCAAACTGTTGCGCAGCAGCCACTCGCCGGATTCGTCCAGCTGCACAAAATATTCCAACATCTCCTGCTCCGGCGGCAGAGCGTCCGGCTCGGCCGGGGTTAAAAGCTCGCTTAAAGCGGTAAGCTGGCCGCCCACATCCGGCACCAGCGCTTTGGTGCTTTGCAGGCTGTCGAAGAGCTCGTCAATCTGACGCTGCAAATCCGCCGTAACGGTATCGTCGTATTTATAAATCTGCTCCACCGCGCCAGCCGCCAGGTTTTGCGCCTGCGCCGTATAAGCCTGGCTGACATAGGTTTTGGCCGTGCCGAAATAATAAACGTTATCCGGCGCAAGATCCCCCTCCTGCAATGACACTCGGTCGCTCAAGAAATCCGAAGCTAAAAGCAGAAACGTCAGCACCACCAAAAAAACCAGCCAAAGATAGCCAAAGCGGCTAAGGCGCACCTGCAAATGCGCTTTGGTCAGCGCAAATCTGTTAGGTTTCATAATTAACTCCTCACGCCTGCCGGCGCTTCCGCCCGGGCATAAGCCTCAATGATCCGCTGCACCAGCGGATGACGCACCACGTCCAGATCGGTCAGGTAGCAAAAGGCCAGCCCGGCCACGCCACTTAAAATCTGCTGGGCGTCATGCAGGCCGGAGCGCTGCCCTGCCGGCAGATCGATTTGGGTAATATCGCCCGTAACCACCGCTTTGCTGCCCTGCCCCAGCCTGGTTAAAAACATTTTCATCTGCTGGGGTGTGGTGTTCTGCGCCTCGTCCAAAATAATAAAAGCCGAATCCAGCGTGCGCCCGCGCATATAAGCCAGCGGCACCACCTCGATCAAACCCCGCTCCAGATATTTAGCCGAGGCCTCCGCCCCCAAGGTATCGTCCAAAGCGTCATAGATCGGCCGCAGGTAAGGGTTCACTTTTTCCTGCAAATCGCCGGGCAGAAAACCCAGCTTTTCGCCGGCTTCCACCGCCGGGCGCACCAGCACCAGCCTGTTCACCCGCCGCCTTTTCAGCGCGTCAGCCGCCTTAACCACCGCCAGATAGGTTTTGCCGGTGCCGGCCGGCCCAATGCCAAAAGTGATGTCGTGCCGGTCAATCGCCTGTAAATAAGCATACTGACCGTAGGTTTTAGGACGCACCGGCCGCCCCTTAGGCGTGATATAAACAACCTGGTTAAGCAGCGCGGCCCCGGCGGCGTTCTCCTCGTTATTTTCCGGCGCCGTTCCCGCCGCGCCGTCCAGATTACTGTGCAGACGCTGCTCCCACAGGGCCAGCTGATAATTAAGCGCCACCTCGTCAATTTCCGCGCCCGCATCGGCCTGCTTAAGCAAATGACGCAAAACAGCCGCCGCCCGCTCCACTTCCGCAGTTTCGCCCAAAAGCAGCAGGCTGTCTTCTTTGGGAACCAGACGCACCTGCAAATTTTCTTCCAAAAGCCGTAGTAAAGCCTCCTGGCGGCTTAGGAGCGCCTCCAGCGCTTTTTCCGTCAGGGGCAGGGCGTATCGGGCCTCCGCCGCTGGCTGGCGTACTGCCCGGCCGGTCATAACCCCCTGGTTTAGGCCGGCGCTCCGCCCGGACTCCCGGCTGACGGACGCCACCTCGCCGGGCATTAAAATTCTGTCATTCGTCAAACCTGTTTACCTCGCTCAATAATCGTCTAAAAAATAGCGATCCACATATAATTTATAATTATATCATATCAAGCTAAATAGTTCAATTTAATTTTATTATTTTATCCGCCTTTATTTTTAATTAAACTTTAATTCACTTTATTAAATACCGGTTAATTTTAATAAGGCTTAATTGGCCTTGCATTTCTGCGCCCAAAATGTTATATTAATAATATATTATATAAGGAAAGGAGCCTTTTTATGAACACCAACCTTGCTTATCGGGACGAATACCCCAGCGAACTGATTAACGGGCAAATCGTTATGATGTCGCCCAGCCCTTCCATCAATCATAACCGAGTTAAAGGCAATATTTATACTTTATTCAAAAACTATCTTAAAGGACGCAGTTGCGAAGTTTTCCCGGACGGAACCGACGTTTATTTGACGGAAAAAGATTGCTTTATCCCGGATGTAACCGTAATCTGCGACCATAAAAAAGTAAAAAACGATAAGATTTACGGCTCACCGGATCTGGTGGTGGAGGTGCTCTCGCCCAGCACCGCCCAGCGCGACCGCCGCTATAAAAAGGATGTTTACGAACAGTGCGGCGTTAAGGAATACTGGCTGGTCAGCCAGGCAGAAAAATCCGTCGAGCAATATCTATTGCAGGAGGGGTGTTTTGTGCTGAACGCGGTCTATACCCTTTATCCCGATTATATGCTGGCCGATATGACGGACGAGCAAAAGGCCGAACTGATAACCGAGTTTAAATGCAGCTTGTATAATGACCTGACGTTCAGTTTGACCGATATTTTTGAACGCGTCAAGTAACCGCTAACCTATTATGCTATATTAATATAAGGAAAGGAGCCTTTTTATGAACACCAACCTTGCTTATCAGGACGAATACCCCAGCGAACTGATTAACGGGCAAATTGTTATGATGTCGCCCAGCCCTGTATCCAACCATTTTCTGGCAGCCGGCAATATTTTTTCAATTTTTCAGTATTACCTGCGCGGTAAAAAATGCACGCCCTACTTTGACGGCTTCGAGCTGTTTCTGACGGAAAAAGATCACTTCCGCCCGGATATGATGATTGTCTGCGATCCGAACAAAATAAAGTATAACGGCGTCTATGGCGCGCCGGATCTGGTGGTGGAGGTGTTATCGCCCGCCACGGCCCAGCGCGACCGCGGCTATAAAAAGGATATTTACGAACAATGCGGCGTTAAAGAATACTGGCTGGTTGACACCAACAATAAATCCATTGAGCAATATCTTTTGACCGACGGCAAGTTTGTTCTGCATGCAGTCTATACCCTTTACCCCGATTATATGCTGGCCGATATGACGGACGAAGAAAAGGCCGAGCTGATAACCGAGTTTAAATGCAGCTTATATGACGACCTGACGTTCAGTTTGGCTGATATTTTTGAACGCGTCAAGTAAAGGCTGAAAACGCTTAACGGGCCAATAAATTTTGCATAAAAAAATTTTATTGGCAAAAACTGTATATTTATGAATTTTCCCCCAAAGCTTATTGACAAAATGCCGCTGTTTGGTCTATAATTTTTTAGAATGAACCAATATAAAAATTATATTTTAAACAGGAGGCTTTTTAATGAAGAAACCAAACAAAATTATGGCGCTGCTGGCAGTTTGCTGCCTGGCTCTGGTAGGGCTGGCCGGCTGCGGCGGCGACCAACAGACCAACACCAATGATGAGGTGCACTACAAAATCGGTATCATGCAGCTGATGGATCATGAGGCGCTCAATCTGGCCCAGCAGGGCTTTATTGATACCCTGGCAGAACGCGGCTACACCGACGGCGGCAAGGTTACCCTGCTGATTGAAAACGGCCAGGGCGATACCAATAACCTTTCCACCATTGCCGACAAGTTCGTTTCGGAGAATGTGGATCTGGCGTTCACCATCGCCACCCCCTCCACGCAGGCTATGGCCAGCAAAACCACTACCATCCCGATTGTGGCGACGGCAGTAACCAGCTTTACGGCAGCCGGTTTGGTAGAATCGGACGAGCAGCCCGGCGGCAACATCACCGGCACCAGCGATATGAACCCAATCACCGACCAGATTGATCTGCTTTTGCAGCTCTGCCCGGAGGTTAAAACTGTCGGTTTCCTCTACACCTCGTCGGAGGATAACTCCACCTTGCAGTGCAGTATCGCCAAAGAGTATCTGGAAAGCAAAGGCATTGCCACCGTGGAGCGCACCATCACCAACACCAACGATGTACAGCAGGCCGCCACAGCTATTATCAGCGAGTGCGACGCTATCTACATCCCCACCGACAACAATTTCGCCTCGGCCATGCCCACCGTTAACGATGTTACAACCGCCGCCGGCATCCCGGTAATCTGCGGCGAGTCCAACATGGTTAAAACCGGCGGCACCGCCACCGTGGGTATTACCTATTACGGCATTGGCCAAAAAGCGGCGGAAATGGCGCTGGATATTCTGGAAAACGGCAAAAACCCTGCTGAAATGCCTATTCAGGGCTCGTCGGAATTTGAATACTGCATCAACGGCCAGGTCTGCGCCGCATTGGGCATTGAAATCCCCGCCGAACTGCAACAGTATGTTGTAAACCCGGCAGAATAATAAAAAAACCAAATAATATGGTAGATAGGTAGGAGATACTTTATGAAGAATTTTAGACGATTTATGCTGCTGGCAGCTCTTGGTCTGGCGCTTTGCCTGACCGGGCTGGCCGGCTGTTCCCAGAATGACAACAAAGACGGTAACGACAATTACAAAATCGGTATTATGCAGCTGATGGACCACGACGCGCTTAATCTGGCCCAACAGGGGTTTATTGATAAACTGGCTGAACGCGGCTACACCAACGGTGAAAATATTACGCTGCTGATCGAAAACGGCCAGGGCGATATAAACAACCTCTCCACCATTGCCGACAAATTTGTCGCCGAGAACGTGGATCTGGCGTTTACTATTGCTACGCCCTCCACGCAGGCTATGGCCAGCAAAACCACCACCATCCCGATTGTGGCGACGGCTGTAACCAGTTTTACCGGCGCAGGGCTGGTGGCCTCTGACGAGCAGCCCGGCGGCAATATCACCGGGACTTCGGACCTGAACCCGATCACCGACCAGATGGATCTGCTGTTGCAGCTTTGCCCGGAGGTTAAAACGGTTGGTTTTCTCTACACCTCATCGGAGGATAATTCCACCTTACAGTGCAGTATTGCCAAAGAGTATCTGGAAAGCAAAGGCATTGCCACCGTGGAGCGCACCATCACCAACACCAACGATATTCAACAGGCCACCCAGGCTATCGTTGAAGAATGCGACGCGATCTATATTCCCACCGACAACAATTTCGCCTCGGCTATACCGACCGTCAACGACGTAACGATTGCCGCCGGTATTCCGGTGATTTGCGGCGAGGAACTGCAAGTTAAAAATGGCGGCACCGCCACTGTAGGCATCACCTATTACGGCCTCGGCCAAACGGCGGCGGAAATGGCGCTGGATATTCTGGAAAACGGCAAAAATCCTGCCGAAATGCCAATCCAAGGTTCGCCCGAATTTGCCTACTGCATCAACGGCGCGGCCTGCGAGGCTTTGGGTATTGAAATCCCCGCCGAGTTACAGCAATATGTCATTTAAGCATAAGCATTGCTAAAATTTTCCGTAAAAACCAAAATACAAAATCAAAACAGCCAAACAATCGCCGCCGTTTTCAACGGGAACGGCGGCGCACTGTTGATTCGCTTAATCAGCATAAGCAAGCGCAGTAAATTGCCTTGCTTATGTTTGGCGTTAAAAAAGGAGTTTTACTTCCATGTTAAATATTATTTTGGGCGCGATCTCCCTTGGACTGCTCTGGGCCATTATGACCATGGGCGTCTACATCACCTATCGCCTGCTGGATATTGCCGACCTCTCGGTGGAAGGCACGCTGGTAACCGGCGCGGCTGTCGGCGCGGTTTGGATCACCGGCGGCGGCAATCCCTGGGTGGGCACTTTTATGGCGCTGTTGGCCGGTTTGGTCTGCGGCCTGGTAACCGGGCTGCTGCACACCAAGCTGAAAATCCCCGCCCTGCTTTCCGGTATTCTCACCATGATCGCCCTTTATTCCGTTAACCTGCGCATTATGGGCAAAGCCAATATCACCCTCTTGCAGGCCGAAACCGTCTTTACGCCCCTGGAAAAGCTGCCTTTTATGCAAAACCTGGCCGCCCAGGGTATCATCACTAAAAATGTGGCTATTCTGTTATGCGGCCTGCTGGTGGTGATTATTGTGTCCGCTTTCCTGTACTGGTTCTTTGGCACCGAAATTGGCTCCGCTATCCGCGCCACCGGCAACAACCAACAAATGGTGCGCGCTCAGGGCGTTAATACCGATACCATGATTTTGCTGGGCTTAATGCTCTCCAATGGTCTGGTGGCAATGTCCGGCGCGCTGATTGCCCAGAACCAGTCTTATTCCGACGTACAGATGGGCACCGGCGCTATCGTCATCGGCCTGGCCTCCGTTATCATCGGCGAAGTGCTCTTTGGCACCAAGTCATTCAAGCGCACGCTGATCTCTTTAAGCCTGGGCGCGATCACCTACCGCATTATCATTGCGCTGGTGCTCAAAGCCGGTATGAACGCCAACGACCTTAAACTGTTCACAGCTATCACGGTGGCAATCTGCCTGGCGCTGCCCCAGTTCAAATCCTATTGGCAGACCTTAAAAAAATCCCTGCAAGGAGGCGGCGGCAATGCTCCAACTGCGTAATATTCACAAAACTTTCAACCCCAACAGCGTGAACGAAAAACACGCCCTGCAAGGCTTAAATCTGCACCTGAACGCCGGCGACTTCGCTACCGTTATCGGCGGCAACGGCGCGGGCAAATCCACCATGCTGAACGCGATTTCCGGGGTTTGGCCGATTGACGAGGGCCAGATTTTGATTGACGGCGCCGACGTTACCAAACTGCCGGAGTTTAAGCGCGCCACTTATCTGGGCCGCGTTTTTCAGGACCCCATGCTGGGCACCGCCACCAATATGGAAATTCAGGAAAACCTGGCGCTGGCGCTGCGCCGCGGCAAAAAACGCACCCTGCGCTGGGGCATCACGCACCAGGAGCGCAGTCAATACCGCGAACTGCTAAAAACTCTGGATTTAGGGCTGGAGGATCGCCTAACTTCCAAGGTGGGGCTGCTTTCCGGCGGCCAGCGTCAGGCGCTGACATTGCTGATGGCCACCCTGACCAAACCCAAGCTGCTGCTTTTAGACGAACACACCGCCGCCCTGGACCCTAAAACAGCGGCTAAAGTGTTGGAACTTTCAGACCGGATTATTGCCGAAAACAACCTGACCGCTCTAATGGTAACCCACAATATGCGCGATGCAATTACCCATGGCAACCGGCTGATTATGCTGAAAGACGGCCAGATTATTCTGGATATTGCCGGCGAAGAGAAAAAGAACCTGACGGTTGAAAATCTGCTGGCCAAATTTGCCGTTGCCGCCGGCGAAGAACTAGCCAACGATCGTATGCTTTTAAGCTAATGCAGGTTATTTTGCATATAGAGGATTTTTATGAAGAAGAAAGTTATTTTGTTGCTGGCGCTGCTGCTCATCGCCCTGCCCCGGGCAGCCAGCGCCGCCGATACTAAGCTGATTGCCATAACCTTTGACGACGGCCCCAGCAAATATACGGAAAACCTGCTTGCCGGGCTGGAAAAGCGGCACGCGCAGGTTACTTTTTTTATGCAGGGCGTTAACGCCCAGCGCTACCCCCAGTTGGTACAACAGGCCTATGCCGCCGGCCACCAGATAGCTTCGCACACCTATAACCACCCCTATCTGCCCAAGCTAAGCGAAGCCGAACTGCACAGTCAGTTGAACCGCACCGCCGATATTCTAAGCCAGGCCGCCGGCAGCAGCGGCGGCTATATGCTGCGCCCGCCCTACGGCAGCTATAACGCCCAGGTTCTGGCGCAAATCGGCGTACCGGCCATTCTCTGGTCGGTAGATACCCGCGACTGGCAATCGCGCAACGCCGATAAGGTATACCAAAGCATTGTGAACAACAGCCGCGATGGCAGCATTGTTCTGCTGCATGACCTCTACCCCACCAGCATTGAAGGCGCTCTGCGCGGCATCGACTATTTGCAGGCCCAGGGCTATGAGTTGGTTACGGTGCGCGAGCTTTTGCGCCGCCGGGGCATTGAACCCACCGCCGGCCACACCTATTCTTCCGCTTACAGTCGGGGCGTCAGCCTGCCCGGGCTGCCAGCCCCTCAAATCAGCTATGATTCCGCCGCCGGTTCGCTGACAATCACCGGCGAGAGCACAATATATTATACCATAAACGGCGGCGAATTGAATATTTACAGCGACTCCCTGTCTACTGGCAGCCATCCGCTGGAAATAGCCGCTTTCAGCGCCAACAACCTGAATGGCGGGCGCAGCGCAACCAGCCGCCTGTTGATTTCGCATCTGGGCAACTGCTTTGCCGACGTTACCGCCGCCAGCTGGTACTATGAAGACGTCGACCGGGCGGTGGCCGCCGGACTTTTAACCTGCGATAACGGTTATTTTTATCCCGACGCCACCGTTACCGAACAAACCGCGGCCATTCTGATCAGCCGTCTGTTGCAAAGCCCGCTGGCCGAAACCGCGGTCAGCGCCGCCGGCAATGAACCGGTATCGCGGCAAAAGCTGGCTTTGCTGCTCTATCAGGCATATCAACTGAATAGGCAGCCCGGCCTGACCGCCGGCCAGCCCAGCGCCGCCGAAGCCTTTAAATGGGCGATAGCGCAGGGCATTTTCACCGAGGAAACCTCCCCGGAAGCCGTCGTGTCCCGAGCGGAACTGGCGGCGGTCAGCCTGCGCTATATGCTTAGCATGCAATAAAAACCGGTATAAAATTTTTAGCTTATCAAAGCTTATCCGGCAGTGTCAAAATAATTGGCCGCTTATCGGTAATCACAATAGTATGTTCAAACTGGGCGGCTCTGGTGCCATGCGGCGTGCGCAGTGTCCAGCCGTCCTTTTTACTCTGTACCACCACCTGCTCCGCCTCGCTGATAAAAGGTTCAATTGCAATCACCATGCCTTTTTCCAGCCGCCGTGGATCTTTGCCCTCGTAATAGTTATCAATCATATCCGGCTCATCGTGCAGGCTGTGGCCAACGCCATGACCGCAAAGGTTTTTAATAATCTTCAGCCCATGCCGGCGCGCGGTATGCTCCACCGCCCGGCCGATATGGTTCAGGGGCCGCCCGGCCACCGCCGCGGTTATGGCGTTAGCCAACGCCTCTTTGGAGGCACGCAGCAGGCGCTGGGCCGTTTTATCCCCCTTGCCCAGCAGAAAAGACGCGCCGGTATCGCCATAATAGCCGTCCAGCTCGGCTGAAACGTCAATATTGATTAAATCGCCACTGCGCAGCATCCGGCCGCCAGGAATCCCATGAGCAATTTCTTCATTAATGCTGATACAGGTATAACCGGGGAAGCCCTCCACCATCGGCGCCGAGGCCGCGCCATACTGCGCCAGCAGGCGGCCGCCCAACTCGTCCAGCTCTTTGGTGGTTATCCCCACCCGGCAAGCCTCGCGCATAGTTTGCAGTACATTAGCGCAAATCTTGCCGATCTTTTGTAGCTTTTGTAAATCCTCATCCGTTGCAATAATCATGACCGCCTCCGCTTATCTTTAACGAACCGTTCAATGCCATCGCAGGCCCTGGCAATATTTTCCAGCGAAGTAGCGTAGGAACAGCGAATATAGCCCTCGCCGCAAGCGCCAAAGGCGTTGCCCGGCACACAGGCTACTTTTTCTTCACGCAGCAGACGCTCGCAGAACTCATCCGAGGAAAGGCCGGTTTCCGCAATCGAGGGAAAAGCGTAAAACGCTCCCTGCGGGCGGCACATTGGCAGGCCGATTTCGGCAAAACGCCTGGTGATAAACTGCCGGCGACGGTCATATTCCGCCGCCATTTTAGCGGTTTCCGCCTGGCCGTGGCGCAGCCCCTCCAGCGCCACATACTGGCCGGTGGTGCTGGCGCAGGACAGGCAGAACTGGTGTATTTTATAGATACCGCTTAAAATATCCGGATGCGCGCAGACATAGCCGATACGCCAACCGGTCATCGCCAGGGATTTGGAAACGCCGCTGATTAGAATTGTCATATCCTGCATACCAGGAGCCTTGGCAATCGAGGCGTGCGTCAATCCGTCATAAATCAACTCGGCGTAAATCTCATCAGAAATTGCCAAAACATCGTGCCGCCGTAAAACCTCGGCCAAAGCGTTCAGTTCGTCCTGGCTCATTACCACGCCGGTGGGGTTGCTGGGATAATTCAATACCACCGCCTTGGTTTTGGGCGTAATTGCCGCCTCCAGCTGCTCCGGCGTAAGTTTAAAACCATTCTCCGCCTTGGTAGGCACCGGCACCGCCACACCCCCGGCCAGTTCCACACACGGCGTATATGACACAAAAGTCGGTTCCGGGATTATCACCTCGTCGCCAGGGCAAAGCAAAGCGCGGCAGGTGGCGTCAATCGCCTCGGAGCCGCCCACCGTAACCACAATCTGATTTTCCGGCCGGTAGGTCAGCCCCAAAAGCCGCTGCAAATAATCGCTGATCGCCTGGCGCAGTTCCAACAGGCCGGGATTAGGGCTGTAGCCGGTTTTGCCCTCGCGCATGCTCTGATAACCGGCTTCGCAGAAAGTCATTGGCGTACTGAAATCCGGCTCGCCAATCCCCAAAGAAACCACGCCCTCAATCTGCGCCGCCAAATCAAAAAACTTGCGGATCACCGAGGGCTGAATTGCCGCCACCTGGGGCTTAAGATACTTTTGCATATTCATTTTATTTCATCTCCTAAAAATCTATGAATAAAATTAGTCCGTTAATATTTGTACATATTATATAATATTTTTCGCCATTAGACAATACCGCTGAAAATTTTTCCTAAAAATTTTTACAAAATTTTGCAATTATAGATTGACAAAACGCCCTTTTTTGCCTATAATATTAAATTGAACTGTATATCGGGATGTAGCGCAGTTTGGTAGCGCATCTGGTTTGGGACCAGAGGGCCGCAGGTTCGAATCCTGTCATCCCGACCATTTTTCTGGCTGAAATGATCCAGACCAACAGTGCGCCGCCCCTTTTCAAAAGAGGGGCGGCGCACTTTTTTTATTCGTTAATATGCAACTCTCGTTTCAAAGCCGACTGTAAAACAGCGGAAACATTAAGCCCGGCTTTTTCGGCCTCCACATTCAACCAGGACGGCAAAGAAACATTGCGTCTAACTGTCCGCCGTTCATTCGCCCGACGATAAGCCATAAAATCAATGTCCACCATTGAAACAATCTCACCAACGCCGCAGACAATCTGATCCGGTTTAGAGGGGGCCGGGACAGGCTTACCCTCATCTTCCATATCAATACCCATTATACCTATGGCATCGCGCGCCATTTCAATAGCCTCTGCCAAATCATCACCCTGCGTATTAATGTCCATATCAGGTACATAGGCCATATATCCATCTTCAAGTTTGGTAAAAATTACCGGAAAAACAGCTTTCATTGTTCACACTCCCCTTTATTATTTTAGACCACGCCTTTTAATAATCGCCCTGGCCACGCTTTCCTTTATTTCTCGCTGTCGGGATATTGGTTCACAATCTATTCCATTTGTGTAAATATCATGATTAGCGCCATCACGCTTAAACCACCAGCCATTTTTTTCCAAAAGTTTAATTAAATCCCGCCTTTTCATATCCAACCCTCCCGCAAATTTATTATACACATTTGATATGTATAAATCAAGTGTTTTTACAAAAAAATCCGGCCACTAAATCGAGCTAAGCGACCGAATTATATGTATGGTTTAATGCAGGGTAAACTCCCATTTGCAGCAACAGCTATCATCATCAACATCCGGATAGCAGCTTAGGCAGCGGCACTGAATACGGCTGTCAATAGTTTTGGCAAAATCGCCGTATTCAATCACGCCCACCGCCTTGCAAGGGTGGAAAGGCAGACCTTTCCTGGCGCGCGCCGTCTGCACCCGGCATTGCGTCATGGTATAAATCAGCTTATCCTCACAAAGTTCAGTTTGCGCCTCGTTAATATTGGCGTAAAAACGAAGCTGCAAAGCCTGCGCCAGGCCGACTAGCCCCGGCTGCTCACCCAGGTGCAGAAACTCCTTAATCCGTTTGGCCTCAATCACCGTAAAGCTGCGCCAAACCTCCAAATCATGGAACATCGCCGCATCCATACCGTTTTTGCGCTCCACAGATTGAAACCAAACCCCATCCATCGCCAGCCAGTTTTTGGCATAATTTTCAATCAGTTTAATCAGCTCATCCTTGCTGAATTTTGACAAAAAATCGTAATTCTGCATTGCTGTTTCCCCCATTATTAATAGTTCTGCCATTCCTTTTCCGGGATTGCCACCAGCAGGGCCGGCGAGTCCGAGCCGTCCGGCGAAATATAGGTTACGGTGGCAGTTTCGCCGGCCTCGATAATGCCGATGACCACCGCTTCATGGTTGGTTTGGATCTGATCGGTAGCGCTAAGCTTGCAGACCTCGCCGTTAAACAGCAACGCGCCGCGGTAAATGGAACCGCGCGGATTAATCAACAAACCGCAGCGTTCAGTAGCAGTGATATGCAGCGTATGCACCACGCCGTAGTTGCCCTTGTTTTCCGTCGCCCCGCCGGTCAGCGCGTCCACGCCCTGCAACAGATAATTGCCAATAAAACCGGCAAAAGATTCGGGATAACCCAGCATAATCTTTTGCGACTCGCCGCCAACGGTTATACTGGCGTCATAGGCCGCGTTCTGATAGGTGCCGCGGCTTTGCGGCGGCGCAGAATTAAGCGGGCTTAAATAGGTGTAGTTGCGCCAGTCGCTGTCCGGATACATCGCGGCAACGGCCACCGTCAGCCGGCCCTCGGTGTAAATATCCACCAAACCGGATTGCAAATAATCAGGTTTAAGTTCCATTTTCTGGTCGGCGTTCAGCAGATATTTTTCGCCCGGCTGCAAGGTTACAGTGCGATTCAGGGCGGTGGAGCCAAGATAGTTCTGGTTTTCAATATAGCCCACCTGCATGGGGTCCTGCGAGGGGCCGGCGAAACCCAGCTTGCCGATGGTAAAGGTCAGCGGCGCGTCAGTTTCGTTATGCGCCACCATGTGAATTTTCAAATTGCCGGCGGTGTTGTTCAAATGGTGATAATGCACCGAAATATTGCCGCTGGCCGTATCTTTATAAAGCACGCCGGGAGCGGATACTTTCTCCGGGCTGTTGCTGTCCAGAAGTACCACGTTCTGGGCTTGCAAAGCGGTAGTCTGCGCCTGCGCCAGCCCGCTGAAATTGAACCGGGACAGGTTCAGAAAAATTTCGCCGGGGCTGGGATTATGAAAACGGAATTGCGCTTCGGTTGCCATAATTTTGTCGCTAACCTCAAAAACCAGTTCCTCGGGTTCGCTCCACTGGCCGAAAGCATCCTGCAAACGCAGGCTGACAGTGTGCGTGCCCGGCCGGAAAAAGGCCGCCGGCTTGCCCAGCTTGGTAATCTTATTGCCCTTATCATCCTCCCAGAAATAGCTGAAGTTAATACTGGTCAGATCTTCCCATTCTTCGTTATCATACAAATAGGATATATCCACCCGCTGGCCAACGGCCACCTCGGTTTGCAGCGCCGAAAGACGGGTAATTGCCGGCGGACGGTTGTCCTCCAGCCGAAAATCAACCACCACTGGCTCGCTCCACAGCCCCAGAGAGTTCTTCACACGGTAGCCGATCACATAATCGCCGCCCTGCTTTTGATAAAAAAGCCAGTATAGACTTTCGCCGCTTTTACTCTGCCCCTGGCTGTCCGTAACCGTCCACTCCCGCTCAATAATCGGCAGATTTTGCGGATCATAACTGCGGTCGTCATATTCAACAGTCTGGCCGGCCGTGGCCGGGCGATAGGAAATATCCGCCACCGGCGGCTCCGGCTCGTATTCCGGCGGCAACGTAATTAAAATGCTGTGCTCCTGCGGATCATACTGCACCTGGCAATCCATCAGTTCGGTTATCAGGCGCAGCGGAATGTAGGTGCGATCGTCAATAACCGTGGGCGGAACCGCCATCGCGTAGGGCTGATCGCCCACCCAAACCTGTCCGGCCGTCAAATCCACCAACAGGGCAAGCTGGCCGCGAATAACCTTAACCTGTTTGGTTTCGGCGTTCCAATCCACCTGCGCGTTCAAAATATCCTGCGCGATAAAACGCAGCGGCAGCATGGTAGTATCGTTAATCGTCAGCGGCGCGGCCTCAATCTGTTGGCTTTGCCCCCGCACCAGCGCCCATTTGCTGTCCAGCGTCAGCTTAACCTGATTCAGCGCCGGATCGACAATGGCGCCGGCAGGCTGCAGGGGGGGATTATCCTGTTCATCCCCCGGTTGTTCCGGCTGCTCCGTCTGACCGTCCGCCGGCTGCTGCTCGTCTGACGGTTCGCCGGGCTGCTGCTCTTCCGCCGCATTATCCGGCTCCCCCTGTTCAGCTTGCTGGCCAGCGCCGGCCACATCGGGCGCGGTTTCATCCGCCCAGGCCAAACCGGGCAGTAAACAAAACAGCAGCGCCATAACTGCACAAAATTTTTTCTTCATCATTATTAAACTACCTTTCCCTGTTTTCTTTACGTCTGTACACTATACCAACAAAAAAACTTGACGTTAAATTATATCATAACACAAAACATCCGTAAAAACAAGGTTTTCAAGCAGAATAAAGCTTATTTTTGCCGGGATATTTTGGCGGCTCAACCATAAATTTTAATATGTTTTTTGGGGGAGGTTCTGCTTATGCGCCACAAAACCGTTTGGCTGGGGCCGCTTTTAAGCGCGCTGGCCGCATTGCTGCTGTTATATTGGCTTTTTCAGCATTTTGGTTTAACCCTGCCAGATTTTTGGCAAAAAAAACCGCCGGCAGAAGATGAACGTCAGCATTATTATTTGCAGCTGACACGCACCGCCGACGGCCAGGACGCACCGCAGACAACAGAAATTGATCTGGAAGAGGCGGTGGTGGGTTTTGTGGCGGCAGAAATGCCGGCCGCTTATGGTGAGGAGGCTCTGGCGGCTCAGGCGGTGGCCGCCCGAACCTATGCCTGGCAAAAATACCGGAGCACGGGCGAAATCTGCGACGACAGCACCCACTGTCTGGCCTACCTGGATGAGGCCGGCCGGCGCAAACGCTTCGGCGGCGCTTTTGGCGAATATGAAAACAAACTCCGCCAGGCCAGCGAGAACACCTACGGTCTGGTACTGGCTAAAGACGGCCAAATAGTGCCGGCCTATTTCCACGCCTGCTGCGGCGGCCAAACGGAAACCAGCGCCGCCTGCTGGGGAGGCAGCAGCTATTATCCCGCCGCCGCCTGCTATTGGGACACAAACTGCCCGGTAAGCGGCAGCTTTTGGCCCAAAGAACAGCTGGCCGAGCGTCTGGAGGTACCAGTCAGCCAGCTTGCTCTGCTCTATATTGCCCAAAACACGCCCAGCGGCCGGGTTAAAGAAGTCCGCTGCGGCAGCCAACGCTGGACGGGCAGCGACTTTCGGCAGCTGCTCAGCCTGCCCTCGGCCAACTTCGCCTGGCTGGAAGCCAAAGAGGGCTTTTGGTTCACCAGCCTGGGGCGCGGCCACGGCGTGGGCCTGTGCCAGCAGGGGGCCGGCGGTCTGGCGGCGCAGGGCTACAGCTGGCGGCAGATTCTGGCGGTATATTACGCCGGCTGCGATATTGTGAGTATTGAAGATTTGGCTGATTCCGACGCTTAAGAAGTATAAAAACCACTCCGCCGTGCCATAATTATCTCAAAATAATTATTTCACAAAAGGAGTGGTTTTATGCTGAAATTTAAGCCGGACAAGCTGAAAACAAATTTGCTGTTAATGCGTTGGGCGGTTCTGGGCGGCCTGGTGCTGGCCGTAGGCGCGGTGGCCGTCTTTGGCGGCGCGCGCCCGGAGGCTAACAACGCCGCGCGGCAGGCGCAGATTGCCCCCCTGCGGGCAGAAAAAACAGTCAATCTGGCCGAACAGCTTCAGGCCCACATAGGCGAGGATACCCAAATAAGCATGCCGGCCATGGCGACCCTGCCGGACAACGTCCGCAAACCGGAAACTGCCACCGAGCCGGAAGAAACCATAACGCCGGAGCAAACGGACGAAACGCCCGCGCCCCAAACCGCAGACAAAACCCCGCAGCCGCCAAACGATCCGACTGAAAACGAAGTTATCGACAACGCGCCGGAGCCTTGGGTTGGCGACGAACTGCTGACGGTGGAGGCCAACCTGCACCGCATGACGCCCCCCTTAAGCGGCATGCTGCAAGGCAGCAACGGAATTCTGCGCGGCTTTGGCTACGGCTATGACGCGGCCTTTGACGATTATCGTTTCCACGGCGCCGTTGATCTGGCCGGCAGCCTGGGGGCGGCGGTTTTAGCGCCGCTGGCCGGCACGGTTAAAGAGATCAGCGACGATTCTTTTCTGGGGCAAAGCATTGTACTGGAGCATGACGGCAAGCTGGAAAGCGCTTATTTTGGCCTGACTGTTCAGCCCGGGCTGCAAAAAGGCCAGCAGGTTATTGCCGGCGAAAAACTGGGCGAGCTTTGCGCCCCGCCGCCTTTTGAAGATGAACTGGCCCCGCACCTGCACTGGGAACTGACGCTGGACGGCGAACCGCTGGACGCCGCCGCCTATGGCTTTGGCAGCTAACCCGCCCAGCCGGCAATCACTGGCCGGCGGCTTTTAAAACCGCCTCGGCCATGCGCAGGCCGTCCGCCGCCGCCGAAACAATTCCCCCGGCGTAACCGGCCCCCTCGCCGCAGGGGAACAAACCGGGGCAGTTCAGGCTTTGGCCGCTCTGCGGATCTCTAAGCAGGCGCACCGGCGAAGACGAACGGGTTTCCGGCGCGGTAAGCACCGCCTCTTTATCCGCAAACAGCGGCAGCCGATCCGCCAGCCGGGGCAGGCCCGCCCTAAGCGCGTCAGCAGCCAAAGACGGCAAAAGCCCAGCCAGATCCGCCGGACGCACGCCGGGCTGATAACTGGGCTGCACCCGGCCAAAACCCCGGCTAACCCGACCGGCCAAAAAATCGCCAACCAGCTGCGCCGGCGCCCAATAATCCGCGCCGGCCATTTGAAAAGCGGCCTGTTCCAGCTGGCGCTGCAAGGCCACGCCGGCCAACTCCGGCGGCCAGCCGCTCTGCCGGGGAAAGTCCGCCGGGCCGACGTTCACCAGCAAGGCCGCGTTAGCATTGGCGCCGGCTCTGGCGTGCAGGCTCATGCCGTTAGTAACCACGCCCCCTTGCTCCGAGGCCGCGCCCACCACCTGACCGCCCGGACACATACAAAAGCTGTAAACCGTCCGCTCCGCCAAATGCACGGCCAGTTTATAATCAGCCGGGGGCAGCGCCCCCGCCGCAACATAATTGGCAAAACCGCCGTACTGCGCCCGGTTCAGGTCGGCCTGAAGATGTTCAATCCGCACGCCGACTGCAAAGGGCTTGGGCTGCATCGCCAAGCCCATTTGCGCCAGCAGGCTAAAGGTATCCCGCGCGCTGTGGCCGATTGCCAAAATCAAATGGTCGGCAGGCAGCCAATAGCCGCCGTCGGCCGTAGCCACCTCGGCGGCGCTTAATTTGCCGCCCAAATCCCGGCGCAGGCCGCACAAACGGTGGCCAAAACGCACCTCGCCGCCCAATGCAATAATCCGCCGGCGCAGGTTTTTAACCACCTGCCGCAAAATATCGGTACCGATATGGGGCTTGGCTAAATATAAAATCTCCGGCGGCGCGCCGGCTGCCGCCAGTTCCTGCAAAACAATCCGGTTGCGCGGATCTTTGGTGTTGGTCGTCAGCTTGCCGTCCGAAAAAGCGCCCGCGCCGCCCTCGCCAAATTGTACGTTGCTTTGGGGCTGCAAAGCGCCGCCGCGCCAAAAATTTTCCACCGCCGCAGTACGCGCGTCAACATTTTCGCCCCGCTCCAGCAGGATTGGGCAGGCCCCGGCCTTAGCCAGCCAAAGAGCGGCAAAAAGCCCGGCCGGCCCGGCCCCGGCCACCACCGGCGGGTTCTTAAAAAGCCCCGCCGCCGGGACAGGCTCCGGCAATTCCGGCTCCGCCACCGGCTGCACCCGGCCATTGAGCCGCGGATTGGCCAGCAGACTGCGCTCCAGACGGCCCGGCAAAGTTAAGGCCAAAGCGTAAACCAGATGAACGTCATCCTTGCGCCGGGCGTCCACGCTTTTATGCAGAATCCGCCATTTCTGAATTTGCTCAGCCCGAATATGCAGCTTTTTGGCTGCTGCCTCCAGCAGAGAGTTTTCTTCGCCGGGCAGGTCCAGCCGCAACTGCGCAATTTTTATCATAACTGCTCCTCCAAATATTTAACCGCCGAAAGCGCCGCCAGCCGGCCGCTGCTCCAGGCCCAGCTTAAATTATAGCCGCCGCAGTCGCCGCAGACGTCCAGAATTTCGCCGGCGGCAAAAAGCCCCGGCGTCCGGCGCGAGGCCAAAGTCTGGCTGTCAAAATCTTTCAGCGCCAGCCCCCCGGCCATAACCTGCGCCCGCTCCCAGCCCACTACCCCGCTGACCTCCAACGGCAGCGCTTTGATCAGCCCGGCCAGACGCGCCAAATCGCCCGCCGTAAGCGCCGAGGCCGGCTCGGCCAGCGAGCGCCCCGGCAGCAGCTTGATTAACTGCTGGCCCAGCCGCTTGTTCAGCATACCGGTTAAAAAGTCCTCTAAGGCCAGCGGCAGACCGCACCGGCTTTGCAGTTCCACCAAAATCTCCTCTGCGGAGAAAGCCGGCAGCAGGTCTAGTTCCACTGTTTGGGGCAAGGGCCGAGGATTATCATAAAAGTTTTGGCTAACCAGTCGGGAAAGCTGCAAAACCGGCGGGCCGGACAGGCCGTAGGCGGCAAAAAGCACTTCGCCCTTTTCCGCCGCCAGGCATTTGCCCTGCTGGCAAAGGCGCACCTGACCGTTAAATTTAATCCCCTGCAAGGCTTTGGGCAAAGGGCCGGCAATTTTCAGCTGCGTCAGCGCCGGATAAAGACGGGTTGCTTTAAGCCCCAGCGGCTGCAAAAGCCGGTCGAACCCCCGGGAATTGCTCAACTGCGGCGAGGCCAGACCGCCCAAAGCCAGAATAACCGCATCCGCCGCCACTGCCGGCAAACCGCCCGCCAGGGCCAGCGCAAACCCGCCGCCGGGCCGGCTTTGCAGCCCGACAATTTCTGCCGGCGCGCTAATCTCCAGCGCAACATTGGCCGGCAGCGGCGCGGCCAGCCGCAGACGCAGACAATCCAGCACCGCCGCCGCCTGATCGCTAAGCGGATACATTTTGCCGTTTTCCTCCTGCTTGGTCAGCAGGCCCAGCCGGTGGAAAAAGGCCAGATTATCACCCTGCGGGAATTTTTGCAGGGCCGGCTGCACAAAGGCCGGATTTTGCCCGGCCGCGTTAAAGTAATTTGCCCGGGACGCGTTGACATTGGCGATATTGCAGCGGCCATTGCCGGTGGCCAGCAGTTTTTTGCCGGGGCGCGGCAGTTTTTCCAGCAGGACGATATGCAACTTCAGGCCGCGCCGCGCGGCCTCTTCGGCGGCCTGAACAGCCGCAATCAGCCCGGCGGCTCCGGCCCCGGCGATAACCAGTTTTTTAAACATAATGATTTAGCGGCCCCCGCCCCTGCCCCAGATCAAGGTTGGCCTTTAAGGCGCGCAGTAAATACTGTTTGGCCTTATAGACCGCCTTAGCCGGCGGCGCTCCGGCCGCCAGATGGCAGGCAATGGCCGACGACATGGTGCAGCCGGTGCCGTGGCTGTTTGGGTTAGCAATACGCGGGCTTTTAAACCAAAAACTTTGCCCCTGGCAATAGAGCAGATCACAGGCGTTGTCCCCCGCCAGATGGCCGCCCTTAATCAGCACCGCGCCGGGGGTCAGCTCGCTGATTTTCTCCGCCGCCCAGGCCATATCCTCCTCGGTTTGAATAACCCGGCCCGTCAGCTTGCCGGCCTCGTGCAGATTGGGGGTAACCATATCGGCGAGGGGAAGCAGATATTTAACCAGCGCGCTTTCGGCCTCGTCCTGCATCAGCTTGCCGCCGCTTTCCGCCACCATAACCGGGTCCAACACAATATTTTTTGCCCCGAAACGGCGCAGGTTCAGGGCAATCGTCATAATAATCTGGCTGTTAAAGGTCATGCCGATCTTCACCGCGTCCGGCGGGATGTCTTCAAAAACGGCCTCCAGCTGGCTGGCCACAAAATGTGGTTCGGCCTCCTGAATAGCGCGCACCCCCATAGTATTCTGCGCCGTCATGGCAGTTATCACGCTCATGGCATAGGCCCGGTGCATAATAATCGTTTTAATATCGGCCTGAATACCGGCGCCGCCGGAGCAGTCGGTACCGGCAATCGTCAAAACCTTTTTTATATCGTCCTGCTGTTTATTCTGCATTTGTATCCCCCTGACTGATTGGTTTGGGCGTTAATCCTGATTTTTTTCCATATTTATAGTATAGCACATTGCCGGACGGTTTGTAAATGCTCTGGATTCGGCATTTTTTTAGTTTTCTTTTGCATTTAATATTGTTTTTTTCCATAAGATATGGCACAATAAAAAGAGGGCAATTTAAACAGCATATTGCACCGCCCGCGGCATATTTTTTAAGGACTTCTTTTTTGATCTGCAAATAACGTTTCTGCAAGTATCATTTCTGCAAAGTTGTAGTTTAAATGATGAAAGGAGCAAAAAAAATGCCGATTGCTGTGTTATATGCCGCGGCTCTGGCGGCGGCGCTGCTTTTGCTGCTCTCCCTTTTGGGGAAAAGCTTTAGCCAAAGCCTGGGGGTGGTGGCCGGCAACTTCGTTTCCGGTTTCGGCGCGCTGGCGCTGATTAACTGGCTGGCGCCCACGGCGGGGTTCTACCTGCCGATAAATCACATCACGCTGCTGGCCGGTGGCTGCCTGGGCCTGCCGGGAACCATGCTGGCGGCGGCTCTGCAAACTTTAGGTTAACGATGTTTTATTAATTCAACATAATTTATAGCAGTTAAAAAAGAAGGGATTGATTTTCAAATGGCAGCGAAAAGACAACAAGCGACAATGGACGGTAATCAGGCGGCGGCTTATACAGCCTATGCTTTTACCGACGTAGCGGCGATTTATCCGATCACACCGTCTTCAACAATGGCGGAATATGTGGACGAATGGCAGGCCGCCGGACGCAAAAATATTTTTGGGCAAAAGGTTTCTATAACTGAAATGCAGTCGGAGGGCGGCGCGGCGGGCGCGCTGCACGGCGCTTTGTCCGCCGGCGCTTTAGCCTCCACTTTCACCGCCTCGCAGGGGTTATTGCTGATGATTCCCAATATGTATAAAATTGCCGGCGAACTGCTGCCCGGCGTTATGCACGTTTCGGCCCGTACGCTGGCCGGGCACACCCTGAGCATTTTCGGCGATCACAGCGATATTATGGCCTGCACCCAAACCGGCTTTGCCATGCTTTGCTCGGCCAGCGTGCAGGAGGCCATGGATTTGGCGGCAGTCGCCCATTTGGCGGCGATTAAGGGCAGTATCCCCTTTGTGCACTTCTTCGACGGCTTCCGCACCTCGCATGAGCAGCAGAAAATTGAAATCTGGGATTATCAAGAGCTGGCCGCCATGCTTGACTGGGACGCCGTACAGAAGTTCCGCGCCCGGGCGCTCAACCCCGAACACCCCACGGTGCGCGGCACCGCCCAAAATCCGGACATTTATTTCCAGGCCAGAGAGGCCGCCAACGGCTATTATCAAAAGCTGCCGGCAATCGTGGCCGATTATATGCAGCAGGTCAGCGAGAAATGCGGCCGCAGTTATCATCCCTTTGATTATTACGGCGCGCCGGACGCCACCGATGTAATTATCGCCATGGGTTCAATCAGCGAAGTCGCCTGCCAGGCGGTCGATTATCTGCGTGCGCAGGGGCGCAAGGTTGGCTTTTTGCAGGTGCGCCTGTTCCGTCCCTTTGTGCCGGAATTTATGTTCGCGCCCTTGCCGGATACCGTACAGCGGATCGCGGTTCTGGATCGGGTTAAGGTTCAGGGCAGCGCAACGCCGCTGCACCAGGACGTGCTGACCGCTTTCTTTGAGGCGCAAAGACAGGTGGAAATCATTGGCGGGCGCTATGGTCTGGCCTCTAAAGACACTATGCCCGCCGACATTGTGGGCGTATTCAATAACCTGGCCCAACCGGCGGCCGAACGCAAGAACAACTTCACCGTGGCAATCAACGACGACGTTTATCACACCTCAATCACACCGCAGGCGGATATGCCGGATATGCTGCCCGCCGGTACCATTCAGTGCAAATTCTGGGGGCTTGGCTCCGATGGCACCGTGGGCGCCAACAAGCAGGCGGTAGCCATTATCAACGACGAAACCGAGCTTAACGCCCAGGCCTACTTCGCCTACGACAGCAAAAAATCCGGCGGTATCACCATTTCGCACCTGCGCTTTGGCCAGGAGAAAATCAAAGCGCCTTATCTGATCCGCCAGGCCGATTTTGTTTCTTGCTCCAACGCCTCTTATGTTAATACTTACGACCTGCTGGAGGGCTTAAAACCCGACGGTACTTTCCTGCTGAACTGCAAATGGCAGGATGAAGAGCTGGATCAGGAACTGCCGGCGGCCATGAAGCAATATATCGCCGCCAACAACATCAAATTCTATACGATCGACGCGCTAAGCATTGCGCAGGAGCTGGGCCTGGGCAAGCGCACCAATATGATTATGCAGAGCGCGTTCTTCAAACTGGCCAACATCATCCCGGTGGAAAAGGCCGTGGCCGCGCTGGACGCCAGCATTGAACACGCTTATGGCCGCAAGGGGCAAAACGTGGTGGATATGAACAAGCAGGCCGTTACCGCCGGCCTGGAGCGGCTGCACCAGGTGGACGTGCCGCAAAGCTGGCTGCAAGCGGCCGAACAGCCAACCGCCGCCGACGCCGCGCAGGCTGAAAGGCCAGAGTTTGCCCGCAAAATTCTGGACCCGATCAATGCCCAGCAGGGCGACAAACTGCCCGTCAGCGCCTTTATGGATATGCCGGACGGCACTTTCCCAACCGGCACCGCCAAGCTGGAAAAACGCGGCGTGGCCCCCTTTGTGCCGGAATGGGTCCCGGAAAATTGTATTCAGTGCAACCGCTGCGCAATGGTTTGCCCGCACGCCTCAATCCGTCCCATCCTGCTGACCGAGGAAGAAAAAGCCGCCGCCCCGGCGGAGTTTATCAGCAAAAAGGCGATTGGCAAAGGTCTGGAGGGGCTGGAGGTTCGCGTACAGGTCAGCCCGTTGGACTGCCAGGGCTGCTCGCTTTGCGCCGAGGTTTGCCCTGCCAAACAAAAAGCGCTTAAAATGGTCGAGCTTGATCATCAGTCCGCCGACGTTGCCAACTGGGAATACGCCATGACCGTCAGCAGCAAAGATGACCGAATCCCCGCCGATAACGTTAAGAACGTGCAGCTGCGCCAGCCCTATCTGGAATTTTCCGGCGCCTGCGCCGGCTGCGGCGAAACTCCCTACGCCAAGCTGGTTACCCAGCTGTTCGGCGAGCGGATGATCATTGCCAACGCCACCGGCTGTTCTTCAATCTGGGGCGCGTCGGCCCCGGCCATGCCCTACACCACCAATCCCAAAGGCAAAGGCCCGGCCTGGGGCAACAGCCTGTTTGAGGATAATGCCGAATACGGCCTGGGTATCGCCCTGGCTGTTAAACAGCAGCGCGAGCGCCTGACCAAACAGATTGAACAGGCCTTGCAGACAGAACAGGATACCAAGCTGAACGCCGCTCTGCAAAACTGGCTGGCTAGCCGCGATAACGCGCAGGGCAGCGTCCAGGCAGCCGCGGAACTTCTGCCTCTGCTGGAAAACAGCGGCAACGCCCTGCTGCAAAGCATTTATGAACAGCGCGATTATCTGGGCAAAAAATCAATCTGGATCTTCGGCGGCGACGGCTGGGCCTATGATATTGGCTACGGCGGTTTGGATCATGTGCTGGCCAGCGGCGAAAACGTTAACGTGCTGGTTTTCGATACCGAGGTATATTCCAACACCGGCGGCCAAAGTTCCAAATCCACCCCGGCCTCCGCAATCGCCAAATTCTCCGTAACCGGCAAAAAAACCAAAAAGAAAGATCTCGGCATGATGGCCATGTCTTACGGCTATGTTTACGTTGCCCAAATCGCCATGGGCGCGGATATGAACCAAACTCTGAAAGCTCTGCGCGAGGCCGAGGCCTACGACGGCCCCTCGCTGGTGATCGCTTACAGCCATTGTATCAACCATGGCATCAAGGCCGGTATGAATAAAGGTATGGAGGAACAGGCGCGCGCCGTGGCGGCCGGCTACTGGCATTTGTACCGCTACAATCCGGATCTGAAAGCCAGCGGCCAAAATCCCTTTACGCTGGACAGCAAAGCCCCCACTGCCGACCTGCGCGAGTTCCTGCTGGGCGAAGTTCGTTACGACAGCCTGTTCAAAATTGATCCCGAACACGCCGAGCAGCTTTTTGCCAAAACCGCCCGCGACGCCAAAGAGCGTTACGAGGGCTATAAACGCCTGGCCGAACAGCAGTAAACCACAAAGGAGGGCAAACGTATGAACGATGATTTAGCTTATCAGGAAGAAGTTTGTGAAGAATTAATCAACGGCAAAGTTGTGGTGATGTCGCCCAGCCCTGCAATCAAGCACAATTTTATTGCCGGGAATATCTATAACATTTTTGCCAATTATTTGTACGGCAAAAACTGCACACCATTTTCTGACGGTGTCGATGTGTACCTCACCTCTCAAGATGTATTTATACCTGACGTTATGATCGTCTGCGATCCTGATAAGATCAAGGACGACGGCATTTACGGCGCGCCGGATCTGGTGGTTGAGGTTCTTTCGCCCAGCACCGCGAAAAATGACCGTTTTTATAAAAAAGAGGTTTACGAAGCCTGCGGCGTGCGCGAATATTGGCTGGTTGATCCCAACAACAAAACCGTAGAGCAATATCTGCTTACAGACGGGAAATTTATGATTAAGGAAATCTATGCTGTTCATCCGGATTATTACCTCAATAAATTAACCGATGAAGAACGCACTGCCATACCCACCAAATTTAAGTGCAGCCTGTATGATGATTTAACAATCAAATTGGCGGATGTTTTCTATCGAGTTAAATAAACCGCATAGCAAGAGCGCTCCGGAAGTTTCCGAAGCGCTCTTATCTTTTTAGCAAAGTTCAGAAGTAACTACATTGCTTATGGACTTTTGTCATTTATGGTAGGGCTCACCGCGATTAATCTTCACCGCGCGATAAATCTGTTCGCAAAGGATCAGGCGCATCAGTTGATGCGGATAGGTGGCCGCCCCAAAAGAAAGCTGAAAGTCCGCCCGTGCCAACACCTCCGGGGCCAGCCCGTAGGAGCCGCCAATCACAAACACCAGCTCCCGGCTGCCGCCAAAACTCCATTCGGCAATTTTGGCCGCCAACTCCGGCGATGACAGCTGCCGGCCCTTAATCGCCAGGGCCACCACCATAGCCCCGGCTTTTTCTGCCGGCAAATGCTCCAAAAGCTTCTGCCCTTCTTTGGCCACCAGCTGTGCAATCTGCGCCGCCGAGGCATTGTTGGGGGCCGGCAAATCTTTAACCTCCTGCACTGTTACCGGGAAAATCGGGCGCAGTCGTTTCAGGTACTCTTTAATACCGTCGGCAAAATAAGGCTCCTTAACGCTGCCCACCGCTAAAATCCGGCACTGCATCAGTCGCCAAGCTCCTGCAAAACGACGTTAAAGTCAAGCTTTTCTTCGCCGCGCACCACCGAAACTTTGATAGTATCGCCAATTTGGTGATTAAAAATATAGGTTTGCAGCTCGGAATAAGTTTCAATCTCCTGATCGTCCAGCGCTACAATAATATCATAATCTTTCAGGCCGGCCTCCGCCGCCGCGCCGCCCTCGGTCGGCACAACAACCACGCCGGTTTCCTGCGTCAGGTTATTATAATAAGCCAGCTGCGGCGTCATATTGCAGACAATACCCACGCCCAGCGCCGGACGGACAACTTTACCCTGCTCAATCAGCTGCTGGCAGATCGAAAGCACATCATTGCTGGGAATTGCAAAGCCCATGCCCTCATATCCGGTCATGCTGATTTTGATGGTGTTAATACCGATAACCTCGCCGCGCGCATTGCAAAGCGCGCCGCCGCTGTTGCCGGGATTGATGGCCGCGTCCGTCTGAACCACTTTAAGCACCGTGCCGTCCGAGGTGGAAATTGAGCGATCCAGACCGCTGATTACGCCCTGCGTTAAAGAGTTGGTGAAATTCTCGCCGCCGGGATTGCCGATAGCAATAGCGGTTTCGCCCACCACCAGTTTATCGGAATCGCCAAAGGTGGCCACCGTCAGCTCCGCTTCCGGCTCAATCTTAATCACCGCCAAATCGGTACGCTCATCAGTGCCGACTACCTCCGCCAGATAGGAGGTACCGTCAAACAGCGTTACGCTCAGGCGTTCAGCGCCGGAAACCACATGGTTGTTGGTGATGATATAACCGTCGGCAGAATAAATAACGCCGCTGCCGGTGCTGGCCACCACCTCGCGCTCCCGCGAGCCAAGCGAGCTGCCCCAGCCGTAATAATTAAAGGTGCGCATATTCTGAATATTGCTGATAAACACCACCGCCGGCGAAACGTTTTTGCCAACATTAATAGTGTCCTCCTCGCGCACGCCGTTAACCAGCGGCGTGCTGTTCATATTCAGGCCCTGCGGCGTTTGATTTTCCAGCTGCTGGTTTTCTTCAGCCGGCGGATTGTTCTGCGCCGTCTGATTACGCCCCAGAACCTCTGTACAAATCACCACGGAAACTGCGGCGCTGATCAGCGCGCAAAGCAGGCAGGCCAGCACAACAGTTTTAAAACCGCCGCCGCGTCTGGTTTTGCCAGAGCCTTTGTTTTCAAAATCATCTAAAAAATTGTCCATATTTTAACACCTCTCTATCAACTATTTTTAGCTTTTTAGCAATTTTAATCCTCTTTTTTGCAAAACCAATCAGTCAAACTGCCAAACGGCAGACTGCCCCACCGCCGGGGCCACGCTTAGCCATTGCGCCGCCTCATCCCCGGCATAAGCCTGCAAAGCGCCGGCAGCCGCGGCGTAAGCGCGCTCCGGCGTATTGTTGGTTTCGCTCAAATGCGCCAGCATAATCCGGCACAAACCGTTGCGCTGCAAATACCAGCTTAAAAGCTGGGCGCATTGTTCATTGGACATATGCCCATGCTCGCCGCTCACCCGCTGTTTCAAAACATAAGGGTAGGGACCGCGCGCCAGCATTTGCCGGTCGTGATTAGCCTCCAGCACCAGGCCGTCCAAAGGTTGGCTTAAAGCGGCCAGCATACCCCGCGTAACACAGCCAGTATCGGTGATATAAGCCAAACGCCGCCCCTCGGCGCGCAGCACCAGCCCCACCGGCTGCACCGCGTCATGCGAGGTTTTGCAGAACTCCAAACTAAAATCCCCCAAACACAGGTCATAGCTGTAATCATTCCGCAGATAGGACGGTACGTCGGCAAGCGCCGCCCAGGTTTTGGGCGAGGCATAAACCGGCAGGCTGTATTTATAGGCCAGCCTGGCCACCCCGTTGATATGGTCAATATGCTCGTGCGTCAGCAAGATAGCCGTCAGATTTTCCGGCCGCTCGCCCACCGCGGCCAGGGCTTTTTCCAGCTTGGCGGCAGAAAGGCCGGCGTCAATCAACAGCCTGGTCTGGCCGCTGCAAGCCAGGGCGCAGTTGCCGCTGGAGCTGCTGGCTAATGTAAAAAAATACATACTTATCTCTTTTCAGTTTTCACATTATAAATATAGCAATTATTTATGAAGATTATATGAACAAAATCAGAAATTTTCCGGAACTTTTAACACTGCTTTTATATAAAGCAGGGCAGAGCGCAAAGCCCTGCCCAACTTCAGCAATTATTCAGCTTAAATATTTTACAGGAACAGCGGCACGAATACCAGCGCAATAATCGTCATCAGCTTAATCAAAATATTGATGGACGGGCCGGAGGTATCCTTAAAGGGATCGCCTACGGTGTCGCCGTTAACAGCCGCGGCATGCGCATCAGAGCCCTTGCCGCCATGGTGGCCGTTTTCGATGTATTTCTTGGCGTTATCCCAGGCGCCGCCGGCGTTGCTCATCATAACAGCCAGCAGGAAACCGGTTACCAGAGAACCGGCCAGCAAGCCGCCCAGAGCCTCCGGCCCCAAAATCAGGCCGATAAACAACGGAGCCAGCACAGCCAGCACAGCCGGCATAACCATCTCGCGCAAAGCGGCGGTGGTGGAAATATCAACGCAGCGGGCATAATCTGGCTTAGCGGTACCCTCCATCAGGCCGGGGATCTCGCGGAACTGACGGCGAACTTCAGTAATCATATGCGACGCAGAACGGCCAACCGCGCTCATGGTCATAGCGGAGAACAGGAACGGCAGCATACCGCCCACAAACAGGCCGATAACCACCATGGGGTTCATAATATCAATATTGGTAACCCCGGCCGCCTGTGTGTAGGCCGAGAACAGCGCCAAAGCGGTCAGCGCCGCCGAGCCGATAGCAAAACCCTTGCCGATAGCGGCGGTGGTGTTGCCCACAGCGTCCAGGTTATCAGTAATTTCGCGAACATGATGTTCCAAACCGGCCATCTCGGCAATGCCGCCCGCGTTATCAGAAATCGGGCCGTAAGCGTCAACCGCAACCACAATGCCGGTGGTGGAAAGCATACCAACAGCGGCAATGGCAATGCCATACAGACCAGCGAAGTAATAAGCGGCAAAAATGCCGGCGCAGATAACGATAATCGGCAGAGCGGTTGAAGTCATACCGGTAGCAATACCGGAAATGATGTTGGTCGCCGTACCGGTTTCGCAGGAAGCGGCAATCTCCTTAACCGGCTTATATTCCGCCGAGGTGTAATACTCAGTGATTTTGCCAATCAGAGTACCGGCCACCAGACCGGCCACGCTGGCGATAAATACGCCCATATTGGTGTATCTGCCGTCCAGGAAAGTTTCCGGCAGAACAAATTTGCAAATCACGAAAGTACCGATAATCGAAAGAATTGTTGCAACATAAGTGCCGGTGTCCAACGCTTTCTGGGGATTTTTGCCCTCGCCGGTGCGTACAAAGAAAGTACCGGCAATACTGGAGATAATACCCCAGGCCGCCAGCAGCAGCGGCACAATTACTCCCTCGCCGTTAGCGCCGATTGCCAGTGAAGCACCCAGAGCAATAGCGGCAATTACCGAACCAACATAGGATTCAAACAGGTCGGAGCCCATACCGGCCACGTCGCCCACGTTATCGCCCACGTTATCAGCGATAACCGCCGGGTTGCGGGGGTCGTCTTCGGGAATACCGGCCTCAACCTTACCAACCAGGTCAGCGCCAACGTCGGCAGCCTTGGTGTAAATGCCGCCGCCTACACGCCCAAACAGCGCAACGGAAGAAGCGCCCAGAGAGAAACCGTTAATAACGGCAGACTGTCCGGGGAACAGCACAATGATCACGCCCAGGCCTAACAAACCAAGGCCAACCACGCTCATACCCATAACTGCGCCGCCGGAAAAAGCAACGCCCAAAGCCTTGTTCAGGCCGCTTTGCTGGGCAGCGTTAGCCGTGCGGGCATTAGCCTTGGTGGCAATACGCATACCAATGTTGCCAGCCAAAATGGAGCAAAACGCACCGGCCAGAAAGGGAACCACCGTCAGCGGGTTCAAACCGCCATCGGTGCCGCCGGTCAGCATACCGGCCACCACAATAACCACCGCCATAGCCGCCACAAAAATAATCAGGGTTTTATACTGACGGCTTAAAAAGGCCATGGCGCCCTCATGGATGGAGCCCATAATTTCTTTCATTTTATCATTGCCCGGCTCAACAGCGGTTACCCGCTTGGCCAGAACAATGGCAAACAGCAGCGCCAAAACGCCGCAGACCGCTGCAATTATGGGAGCCATTGAATTCAATTCACTCATAATTTTTTACTTATCCTCCTATTATTTTATAAACATCCCTTTTAACAACCAAATTTTTAGAACATCGCCAAAACAAGCGTCAGCAGCAAAAACAAAGCCGCAGATGCGATCGAGCATTTGGCAAGCATTTCATCCATGCCCTTTTTTTTGCCAAAAAAGGTTTCCGCACCGCCAGCGATGGAGCCGGAAAGACCGGCGCTTTTGCTGGATTGCAGCAAAACGCTGATAATCAGCGCCAATGCGCAAAGCATTTGCAAAATCGTCAAAGCTATTGTCATAAGTTTCACCTCCGTTTGCGCCATCTTTATTAATTAAAAACTTTTAAACATATTAAAGTGCATTATATTTTACCATATTTCAGTCCAATTCGCAAGGTTTTTTCCAAATTTTTTATAGACGTAAGCGGTTTTTTGTGATAATATTTAATCTGTATATTTTTATTATCAATTTTAAGGAGTTTTTTTATGCCCGATACAACTTTTTTCGCTAAACTGCTGGCTGATTTTCTGGCCTATTGCCAAAGCGAAACCCTGCTGCTGGGCGAGCTGGAACAGCCCAGGATTTTTTTTGAGGCCCAACCGGTACAGGATTTGATTGCTTTCGGCGCGGAGCATACCGAATATTTGCCCAGGCTGGTGGCCGCGCTGGCCCAGATTGAGGAAATGCCGCCGCTGCGCGGCTCGCTGACCGGCTACTTAATCGGTCTTTACGGCGAAAAGGGCTATGTCAACCGCCAAACCGATCTGGCGCTGGCCGAGTTTTATCAACGCGCTTTGGATTTATGCAGCGAATATCTCTGGCTGGCCTGCCAATATCTGGGGATTGAACCGGCGGAGCTTACCGCCAACACCAGCCTGCCGGAAGAAAAACGGCAGGAACTGATTGAGCGCATCAATGCCCTGCCGCCGGACGTAGCCGCCTTTCATAATCCTGAGGCCATGCAGGCCTGGTGCGCTCTCTCGCCCCTTTCTTTCGGCATGATGTCGCGCCTGGCGGACAACCGGGAGCTTAGGGATTTCTTCCGCCGGCATAACGAGGAGGGCCGCGTGTTCGGTATGTGCAGTCTGCTGGCCGAATGGCACGATGCAATCGGCTTTATCCCCTATATGCTGGATTTGCAGGAAGAGGGCCTGGCGCTGGTGATCTCCCCCGCCGCCCGCCGCGGCGTAGAGGTAAAAGTCAGCCAGCTGGACAGCAACAACCTGTTCTTCACACTGCTGCAATTTGAACTTTATCACCACAAACTGCTGGAAACGCTGGGCGGGCTGCCTTTCAACTACAACCCGACTACGGAAAAAATTGCCAAACACCAACCGCTGCCCGAAAACAAATGGCCCGAGCAGCTTCAGGAACAGGGCTATCTTGGTTACTACGCCTGGCCGGCCCTGCGCCCGGACGGCAGTTTTGATGAAATGCAGCCCGTCTGGGGCGAGGGCGTCTTTGCGGATATTCCCAAGTTGAAGGGCCAAACCATAGTGCTGGTGGGCGCGCCGCAGATTACACGCAGTTGGGGCGAGGCCTTTGTGGCCGGCTGCCACAAAAACCTGCGCCCGCAGGTGCAAATCAGACGCGAACTGGAGCCGGACGAGGTTCGCCAATGGCTGGCTGAAATTCACCGGGCCAATCAAAATTAATATTGCGAGGTATCTAATATGCACATTCACGGCGGCGATATTTATAATTACCAGGGCGGCGTTGAAAATGTTCTGGATTTTTCGGCCAACATTAACCCGCTGGGTATCCCGAAAAACGTAATCCGGGCGGCGGCAGAGGGCGCGGCGCAGTCCGCCAGCTATCCCGACCCGCACTGCCGGGCGCTGCGGCTGGCGCTGGCCCAAAGCGAGGGCGCAGACCTGCGGCCGGAAAACATCATCTGCGGCAACGGCGCGGCCGACCTGATCTTTGCGCTGGCGCTGGCCCAAAAACCCCAAAAGGCGCTGCTGCTGGCGCCGGGCTTTCACGAATACGAACAGGCACTGCGGGCGGTGGGCTGCCAGATAGACTACCACTTTTTGCAGGCCAGCGCCGGCTTTCAGCCGAATATTGACGAATTGCTGCGCCAGGTTACGCCGGAGGTGGAGCTGCTCTTTTTCTGCAACCCCAACAATCCCACCGGCCTGGCCTTAACCAGGCGGGAGCTGCTCCCCCTGCTGGAGCGCTGCCGGCAATGCGGCGTGCTGATGGTTCTGGACGAATGTTTTAACGCCTTTTTAGACGAACCGGCAGACTATACGCTAAAACCCCTGCTGGCCCAATATCCCAATCTGTTTATCTTAAAAGCGTTCACCAAAATATACGCCATGCCCGGACTGCGTCTGGGCTACGGCCTGTGCGCCGACTGCGGCCTGCTGACGCGTCTGGAAGAGGTTTCACAGCCCTGGCGGGTTTCCACCCCGGCGCAGACTGCCGGGCTGGCCGCCCTACAAGAAACGGACTACGTCAGCCGGGCGCAGGCTCTGGTTAAAACAGAAAGACATTTTCTGCGCCAGGGCCTGATGGATTTAGGCTGGCAGGTTTATAACTCGCAGGCCAACTATCTGTTTTTTCAGTGTCCGAACCAACCGGATCTGGCGGCGGCCTGCCGCGCCCGGGGCGTGCTGCTCCGCGACTGCAGCAATTATGTGGGGCTTACGCCCGGTTTTTACCGTATCGCGGTACGCACCAGAGCCGAAAATGAAAAACTGCTGGCCGTTCTGCAACAGGCCGGCGAGAGGAGGCCAAACCAATGCAGCCATTAGGGCTTATTCACATCTACACCGGCGAGGGCAAGGGCAAAACCACCGCCGCCGTCGGCCTGGCAATTCGCTGCGCCGGCAGCGGCGGGCGCGTGGTTTTCTGCCAGTTCCTCAAAGATAACCAATCCAGCGAACTAAACATTCTGCGCCAACTGCCCGAGGTCGAAATTGTTCAGGCCGAGGCCGTTCACGGTTTTTATAAAAATCTGAACGACGAACAGCGCGCCGCCGCCCGGCAGACAGCCGAACAACTGCTGCACCGGGCCATAGCCGCCGCCAGCGACGCAGGCCAGCCGTCCGCCCGGCTGCTGGTGCTGGACGAGGCCGTCGCCGCTTATAACCACCAGCTGCTCCCCTGCGATGTGCTGCTGGATTTTCTGCGCACCAAACCACAGGGGCTGGAAGTTGTGCTGACCGGACGCGCGCCCGCGCCGGAGCTTCTGGCGCTGGCCGACTATATTTCCGAAATCCGCAAGGTTAAACATCCCTTTGACCGGGGAATTGCCGCCCGGCGCGGTATCGAAAAATAGAATTGAAATAATAGAATAAAAAAAGACGGGCATCGCGCCCGCCTTTTTTATTTAATGGTTTCCGCCGCCAAAGCATGCTGGCAAAACAGGTCGGCAATCCTGGCCGATTCGCCCAGACCGCGCAGCATGGTTTCCACATTATAACCGGCGTCAACCAGACGGCTCTTCCAGGAATCCGGCTCGTCGCCGGCCATATCGTTGATTGCATGATCGCCGGCCACAATCATAAACGGCGCCAGACGCACCCGCAGATACGGCGTTTTGGCCAACATACCCATCACATTGTCCAAATCGGGGTAGGCCTCCACCGTGCCGACAAAAATGTTGCTGTGCCCAACATCCTTGAACATATAATCCAGCGCGGCGTAAGCGGTGTTGGTAATATGCTCGGTACCGTGCCCCATCAGCACCAGCGCCATATCCGGGATATTGTCCAGCTCCTCGGCCACAATATCCACAATTTTGAACATATCCTCCGTGGAGGCCATCAGTGGTCGGCCAACAGCTATATGCTCAAAGCCAGCGGCTGCCGCCTGAATATCCGCCAGCATCAAATCATTCTCCACGCCGGGCAGGATATGGGTGGGCTGAACCAGCAGATCGGTTATACCGTCAGCCTGCATCCGCCGCATTGCCTCGGCCACAGTATCCACGCCCAGTCCGTCGCGGCTTTTAACCTTGGCAATAATCATCTTGCTGGTCCAGGCGCGATACAAACGGCGCTCCGGCACAGCGGCGGCGATAGCCTCCTCAAGTCTGTCAATGGTTTTCGCTCTGGTTTCCGGATAGCTGGTGCCAAAGCTAACCACCAGCAATGCTTTTTGTTTATCTTCCATATATAACGATCCTCCAAAAAAATTTTCTTTTATAATATAATAACCAACATTCAAAAATGTTAAAAAACCGCCCTAAAATAAATATACCCCTGGAGCAAACCGAACATTACAGCTCCAGGGGCATCAAATCCCTAAATTATACGCTAAAAAAACTTAAAATCTCGGCATTTGCAGCTGATTTTCAGCCAAATCAACGGCAATTACTTCCATTTACGTTTTCTGGCGGCTTCAGACTTTTTCTTTCTTCTGACGCTGGGCTTTTCATAGTGTTCATGCTTGCGGATTTCGCTCATCACGCCAGAACGCTGACAAGTCCGTTTAAACCTACGCAAAGCACTGTCAAGGGACTCATTCTTGCCAACTTTAACCTCGCTCACTGTTTCCCCTCCCCTCGTAATCAACGGCGCCTGCCGTCAAAGACTTGCAGGATAACATCCTCGAAAATATGTCAACCGCTAAAGCGGCGTTCATGCGACTAAAAACTTTACCTAAAATATTATATAATTTTTTGCCGTTATAGTCAACAGTTTATTGAGGAAAATTTTTAATATTCCCAAAAATTCTTTCAATGAATTAACGGATAAAGCAAAACGCCTGTATTCTTAGCATATATCGCCCAATTTCGCGCCGCCCAGCAGGTGATAGTGCAGGTGCGCAACCTCCTGGCCGGAATCTGCGCCGCTGTTGGCAACCACCCGGAAACCGCCGTCGGCAATTCCCTGTTCTTCCGCCAGACGGCGCGCCAAAACCTGAATCCGCCCCAGCCAGGCTGCATCCTCCGGGGCCGCCTCCGCCAGGCTGGCCAGATGTTTTTTAGGAATAATCAGCAAATGCACCGGCGCTTTGGGCGCAATATCCTTAAAAGCCAGCAGTTCGTCATCTTCATAAACTTTAGCCGCGGGGATCTCGCCCGCCGCAATTTTACAAAACAAACAATCTTTCATCTTAAATTTCACTCCATTTCTGCGTAAATTTCATCATTACAGCCAGTCAGCAGACGTAAAGCCTTAGCCTGCATAAAACGTCCGGCCAACTCCGCCGCCGCCCCCGGCACGAAAACCGGCAGATAATCAGCCGTGTAGCCCTGCATACCCAACCGCCCCCCGCGCTCTGCCGGCTGCTCCAACAGAATTTGCAATGTCCGCCCCAAACGCGCCGCCCGAAAACGCCGCCGGCTTTCCGCCACCGCCGCCGCCAGCCGCGCCGCCCGGCGGTTTTTCTCCGCATTGGACAGCTGGCCGGCAAAATCCGCTGCCGGCGTGCCCGGGCGGCGGGAATAGGGGAAGATATGCGCGTCGGCAAAGGCCAGACGTTCCACCAGGGCCAAACCGGAGGCAAAATCGGCCTCGCTTTCGCCTGGGAAACCGGCAATCAGATCCGTTGTCAAGGCCGCCTCTGGCAGCAAACGGCGCAGTTCTTCTGCCAAACGGTAATAATAAGCGGTATCATAATCGCGCCGCATCGCAGTCAGCACCGAATCCGCCGCCGCTTGCAGCGGAATATGAAAATGCGGGCAGATCACCGGATTTTCCGCCGCCAGCTGCAAAAGCCGGGGGGATACTTCCCGCGGCTCCACCGAACCAAGGCGCAGGCGGCGCAGGCCCGGCGTTCCCGCCGCAGCCGCCACCAAATCAGCAAAGTCCAGGCCGTCTTCCTGCCAGGCGCCGACATGAATCCCCGTCAGCACCACTTCCTGATAGCCCGCCGCCGTCAACGCGGCAATTTCCGCCAGCACCGCCGCCAACGGGCGACTGCGCACCGGCCCGCGTGCATAGGGCACAATACAATAGCTGCAAAACTGATTGCAGCCGTCTTCAATCTTCACAAAGGCGCGGGTGCGGCTGGTCAGGCTGTGATTATTGCCCAACTCCTGATAAACGCAGGCGGCCTCGGCCGGGCTAACTTGCACCAGCGGGCTGGTAACCCTTTCCGCCGCCTTGCGTTCAGCGCCGGCCGCGGCCAGCGCAAACAAACGGTGCTTCTCATTCGCGCCCAGCAACAGATCCACACCGCAAATTGCCGCCGCCTCTTCGGGCTTAATCTGCACATAACAGCCGGTGGCCGCCACAAAAGCGGCAGGATTGGCCGCCACCGCCCGGCGCAGCATATTGCGGCTTTTTTTCTCCGCAATCTGGGTAACCGTGCAGGTGTTGACAATGCAAACGTCCGCCGGCTCGCCAAAGGGCAGCTGCCGCCAGCCATGCTCGACAAAAACATTGGCCAGCGCCGCGCTTTCCTCCTGGTTAACCTTACAGCCCAGAGTATAAATAGCAAAGGTTTTTTCCATCAGCCTGTCCTTCCCGCTCATTATAGCAATGATTTAATCCGTCGACAGTTCGCCGTGCAAATCGCCCCAAACGTACATGACAATCGACAGAACAGCAATCGCCGCCGTTTCGGTGCGTAAAATCCGCCGTCCCAACGACACCAGCTCCGCGCCGCAGGATTTAGCCAGCGCCGCCTCCTGTCCGGTCAGACCGCCCTCCGGCCCGATAATCACCGCCGCCGCCCCTGGCCGCCGTTCCGCCGCAGATAGAGCCGCGCGCAAAGAACAGCCGTCCGGGCTTTCCGCTGCCTCTTCCCAGGGCATAATTATGCGGCAGTCCGCCGGCAGTCCGCGCAGGGCCTCGGCCAGACTTTGCACCGGCGCGACCTCCACCAGGCGGGTGCGGCCGCACTGCTTGGCCGCCGCGTCGGCAATTTTTTGCCAGCGCTCTTGTTTAGCCGCCGCTTTGCCCGCCGCCAGGCGCACCACGCTGCGCTCGCAGGCCACCGGCACAATTCGCGTCGCGCCAAGTTCCACCGCCTTTTGCAGAACCAGTTCCATACGCTCGCCCTTAGCCAGTCCCTGCAACAAAATCAACTCCAGCGGCGGCTCGCCGTAAGCGGCCAACTCTGCCAGCAGGCGCACCCGCACCGCCTCGCCCACGTTTAAGATTTCCGCCGCAAAAACCCGGTTAGCGCTAACCAGTTCAATCCGATCGCCCGATTTGCGCCGCAGAACCCGGCTTAAATGATAACTATCGACGGCGTTCAGGCTGACAGTATCGTTAACGTCCGCCGCATCCTCCAAAAAAAATCTCATTATTTTATTACCTCAAGATAAGGCCCACGGTCGTTTAGACGCAACAAGAGCTATCCTTGCGGATAGCTCTTGTTGCTGTGATAGTGTATAGTTGTGTGAGCTTTTCAAATTTTAATATCCCCAGGAATCCACATCATAGCATTATTTTAACCCAAGGATGAGTTAAGATGAACATTACTATACTAGTATAACTCAATATTTTAATTTTAGCAAGTGTTTTTTTTATTTTTTTACACCAATTTTCACAAAAAAGTGATTTTTAGAGGTTCCAACTATCTATGGCCAGATTTTTTAAGCCGCAAACCAAAATGCGGTTTATTCTTTAGCCTCTTCAATGGCTTCAACCGTAACCGCCGTATCGTTTGCCGGCTGATTAGGGGCTTTTTGTTTTTTCTGCCCTTTATAGCTTATGTGCTGGTAAGCCGGTTTGCTACCTTTTTTAGGTTTTTCTGCCTGCTCGTTCTGCTGATTTTTTTTCTTCTTCCGGCCTTGATTTTTACCGGCGACAGTCTTAATTTTATCCTTAGGCTGATCCTTAAGATATTTCAAATTTCGGACAATCAGAATCAAACCCTGGGCCATTAAGTAAAGGGAAAGAATGATCGTGGATTTTTCCCACCAGCCCTGCAAAAAATTCAAATACCCCAAAAGGCCGCACAACCAGACAACCGTACCGACAGTAGCCGAGGCCGCGCCAATTTTAATCCTTTTGACAGCCTGGGCGCGGGGTTTCCAGTAGGATTCGCCGGTGGTTATCCGCAGGTAAGAGGCTTTGATGAAAAAACCCAAAATGCACCACATACAAACCAGCAGCAAAAGCAGGCAAACCTTCCACAGGCTGTGATTAGCCACATCGTCCGGCGACATACTGGGATACAAGCCCGGAATAAACAGCGTCAGCGGCACGCAGACAAAATAAGCGATATAACCAAAGGCCAGCGGCCAACAGCTTTTATCATAGCGGAACATACCAATCAGACTTTGCACGCCCACCAAAGCGCCATAAAAGAACACGGCCAGCAGACCAAAAATAATTGCTTTCAAAAAATATTCACTCCTATCCGTTTTATTATAATTCTCCCCGCGAATGGTTTTTCCTCCAAAAAATCCAACCTACCGGCAAATTTTTTTCATTTAAGCGAAAAATAATTGGCTTTTCTGCGCAAGGTATGCTATAATATATAAAATATAAAAAAATTATAGCTTAACAATTTTAATTGCATGTTAATTAATCGTATTGGAGGCCGCAATTATGCTGAAAATCATCACCGATAGCTGCGCAGATTTGGAAGAATCCTTTGTGCAAGAGCATAATATCACCATTGCTCATCTGCATTTGCAG
>CAQWMM010000001.1 GCA_948907985.1 uncultured Bacillota bacterium | reverse complement strand
AAGGATTCCATTTGTCTAAAGACAAATGGATTTGTTCACACTAAACTCTGCCTGCGCCTACGGCTTGGCAATCGTTAAGTGTTCACAAACAAACAGGGAGGAGCGGCAAGCCATTCCTCCCTGTTCATCTTAGCAAAACCATAATTAACCCAGCTTTTTTGTAGTCAAAAACTCAATCAACAGCAGCAATTACTGAGCAATGGTTTCCTTAAGAGCCTTGCCGGCCTTAAAAGCCGGAACCTTGGCCGCCGGGATTTGAATTTCACTGCCATCCTGCGGATTATGACCTTTGCGTGCAGCGCGTTCACGCACCTCAAAAGTGCCGAAACCGATCAGCTGAACTTTCTCATCATTTTTAAGGCTGTTGGTAACAACTTCAACAAAAGCATCCAAAGCCTTTCCCGCATCTTTTTTGCTCAACTCTGCTTCCGCAGCGATAGCATTAATCAGTTCTGTTTTGTTCAATGTGATTACCTCCTACAATGACCGCCCGCCTGGCCCATATTGGTATGACATGGTATGGCGCGGGCATGGCCGCATAAAACTTGCTAGAACTTTTTATTATTTTATCACCACAAGGGCCAAAATGCAAGTCTTTTTTCACTTTTCCCTATAAAAAATGGATTTTTTTACGCATTTTTTGGGCCGGCGTCCCCCAAATCCAACTCTCTGGCCACCAAAACATGCACCGCCGCAATTTGGCCCTGCTGCAAATACACCCGGGGCAGCCGGGCAGAGGCCGCCGTCCGGCGCAGGGGCACGTCAACCACATCCCCGGGCTGCAACGCCAGGTCGCCAATATCCACCATCATACTTTGCATGGCCACCCGTCCCAAAACCGGCAGCAAACGCCCCTGATAATAAACGCCGCGCCGGTAGCGTCCCAAAACCAGCTTGCCGATGTTGCGGCTCATTTCCTGAAAGCTGTCTTTAACCGTCAGCGCCCTGGCGTTAGGCAGCACGCCGAAACCGTCGCCGTAGCCATAAGGAATAACGGCTATCCGCATCGGCCCGGCCGCCACAAACTCCTGGCCATAACCGACGCCTTCGCCTTTAGCCAAACTGCGCACCGCCGCCACTCTGGCCTTAGCCGCAAAAGGATCGGCCAGCGTCAGGCCTTGTTCCCGGGCCAGGGCCAGCTGCCCATAAAGGGCCGAGCCAACCCGCACCGCTGAAAAATGCGCCTGGGGATAGCGTAGACAACCGGCGGAGTTAGCCAGATGAAAACAAATATCCTCCGCCGCCAGGCCCGCCGCCAAAACCTGCTCTCTGGCCCGGGCAAAGCGTTCAATCTGCGCCGCGGCCAAACGCCGGCCAGCCGCGTCCGCCGCCAGCGCCGTTGCCAAATGAGAATAAACGCCTCTAAGGCACGGCGCGTCCGGCTGCGCCAAAAGCTGCAAAACCTGTGCCAATTCATCGCCCAAATTAACGCCAAAGCGGTTCATGCCGGTATTCACCTTTAAATGACAGGTCAACTGCGGCCAGCCCTGCAAAAGCTGGGCGGTGAAAAGGCTGTCCACCGTTGCCGTCAAATTATGCCTGGCGAAAAGTTCCAGCTCCGCCGCCTGCGGGGGCAGAAAAACCAACAGCGGGGCCGCAATGCCCGCCTCCCTAAGCTGCACGGCCTCTTCCAGAGAAGTTACGGCCAGCTGCCCAACGCCCGCCGCCAGCAAAGCGCGCGAACACGGCGCCGCCCCGTAGCCATAAGCGTCATTCTTCACAACGGCAATCAGCCCCAGGCCGGGGGTTTGCGCTGCCAAATGCCGGTGCAGCTCCCGGGCGTTAGCGGCCAGTTTATCCAGATCAATCTCAATCCAATGGGCAAATTTCGCCAGAATTTTATTTTTTTCCCAAACTTCTTCCGCCATAGCAACCGCCTAATTCTGACCTTTCAGCTTTTTCTTCAAATTAATAATTTTGCGCACATTTTTTTGGTAAATCGGTTCTAAAAAGTTATACATTTTGTATTTTCCGGAGTTAAACACCAAATCATATTCGCCGATAAACTCCGTATACTTACCGCCGAAACCTTTTTTAAACTTAACCAAGCCATAAAGCGGGTGATCCTCCGCCACATGGCCCGGCACGCCCCGAAAGTCATACATCGTGCAGCCCTGCGCCTTGGCCCACTCAATCATCGTCCACTGAATAAGATAGTTGGGCATCAAATTGCGGTGCGAATTTGAGCTGGCCCCGTAAATATACCAGGCCTTATCCCCCATCCGGAAAGCCAGCGTGCCGGCGATCGCCTCGCCCTCATAATAAGCCATAAAAAGCTCGGTCTGGCCGACCGGGTGCAGACAGTCATAAAAGCCCTCGAAATAGCTGTAAGGCCGAATCAGAAAATGATCGCGGCTGGCAGTGGTGGTCAAAATCCGGTAAAATTCCGGCAAACACTCCCGCCCGGCTCCGCTGACAATCTCCACGCCCTTTCGCCCGGCCAGACGGATATTATAGCGGGTTTTCTGGTGGCAGTTGGCCAGCAGGGTTTCAATATCCGGCGAGATATCCAGCCGAAACACAAAACGCGGCTGAATCCCCTCAAAGCCCTCGCCTTTATCCACCAGGGCAAAGCCGGCCTGCCGCAGGCGCTCGCGCCAAACCGCAGCCTCCGGCGCGTCCACATCCACATCGGGGTCAATCTTCCAGTAAATCGCCCCGCGCTCCTTAGCCAGCCGGCCAACCTCCGCCGTCATTTGCCGCCAAAGCGCCTCGTCGTTAATATCCAGCACCGGCCCCCGGGGAGAGTAAAAAATCTGCCCCAGGCCAGCCGGCAGCTGCCGTTGCAGCAGCAAAACAGCGCCGCAGATCCGCCCCTGCTTTTCCGCCACCAGACGCAGCGGCTGCCAGGCGGGCTGCTTAACGCGGCCCCAATTCCAGCTTTGCAAAACGTGCCCTTTCGGGTGCGCCGCCACAAAAGCGTCAAATTTTTCCGCATTGCCCGGCTCGTCGGCCAGCAGACGGAACTGATATTCATCTGTTACACTCAAAAAACATTCCCTCGCAGTCTTTATCAATAATAATCCACTATAATTATGGCAATCTGATTAAATTTTTATGAACAATTTTTTATCAACACCATAAACATTTTTTAAACAAAATTATGCAAAAAGTCCATAATCAGCGGGTGGGGCTGCTCCGGCCGGGACAAAAATTCCGGGTGGAACTGACAGCCGATCAGCCAGGGATGCTCCGGCAATTCCACCGCCTCCACATAATTACTCTCTGCCGAACGCGCGCAGATTGTCAGGCCGGCCCTGGCCAGTTCCGCCGCCGCATCCTCCCGCAGCACATAGCGGTGGCGGTGCCGCTCGTGAATTTCCAGCCGGCCGTAAATCCCGGCCAGACGGCTTTTTTCGCACAGGCTGATTGGCAGCAGGCCACATTCCAAACTGCCGCTGCCGCCCCGGGCCTGGAAAAGCACGTCGGTTGTGCCGCTCTCCGGCATCTGGGCGGCCATTCCCGCCACATGGCGGGCAAAATCCACCAAAAGGGCATGCAGCCCCATGCCAATCGCCAAACAGGGCTTTTGCTGCTGCCGCGCCCAACCGGCGGCTAAAATCATCCCCTCGGTGCCGCGCACGCCAAAACCGTCCGGAATAACCAACCCGGCATATTCCGCCAGAACCTCCGCCGTATTGCCGCGCTCCAGTTCCTGCGCGGCCAGCATATCCACCCGCACGTTCAGCCCCAAATTAATACCGCAGTGGTGCAGGGCCTCCGTCAGGCTGATATAAGCGTCGGGCAGGCTGGTATATTTGCCCACCAGCGCCAGCTTAACCGGCTTATCCGCCGCCAGACTGCGCTGATAAAAGGCCCGCCAGCCGCTGATGTCCGCCTCGGCCTCCGGCAGATTAAGCCGCTCCGCCACAATTCGGTCCAATCCCTGCTGGTGCAGTTTAAGCGGCAACTCGTAAACATTATCAGTATAGGCCTCCTGCAAAACGGCCTCCCGCTCAATATCACAGAACAGGGATATTTTGCTGATGGCGGTTTCGTCCAGCTCCACCTCGGTACGGCAAATAACCACGTCCGGCTGCAAACCCAGACTGCGCATGGTTTTGACGCTATGCTGCACCGGTTTAGTTTTGGCCTCGCCAGCCACGCGCAGATAGGGCACCAGCGCCACATGTACAAACAGCGTGTTTTCCTTGCCCAAATCATGGCGCAGTTGGCGAATGGTTTCCAAAAAAGCCAGTGATTCAATATCGCCCACCACGCCGCCGATTTCCACAATAATCACGTCAAAGGCCAGTTCAGCCAAACCGCTGGTGATCGTGCGCTTGATCTCATTGGTAACGTGCGGAATCACCTGCACCGTATTGCCGCCAAAATCGCCCGCCCGCTCACGGTCTAAAATCCGCCGGTAAATCCGCCCCAGCGTACTGCAACAGCTTTGGCCCAGGCTCATATTCATAAAGCGCTCATAATGCCCCAGCGCCAAATCGGTTTCGCTGCCGTCGTTGGTAACAAAAACCTCGCCGTGCTGATAGGGGTTCATCTGGCCGGTATCAGTATTAAAATAGGTATCCAGCCGCAGCACGCCCACTTTCAGGCCGCGTCCTTTCAGCAGCGTACCCAGAGAGGCCGCCGTCAACCCCTTGCCCAGCGACGACACCACGCCGCCGGTGAAGAATATATATTTAGTCATTTTTTGCGTCCTCACATTTTATCGGGAGCCGACACGCCCAAAAGCCCCAAACACTTAGCCACCGCGCCAGCCGTAACCTTGCACAGCCACAGCCGGGCCTGCTGCAAATCACTGTCCACGCCCAAAACCCGGCAGACGGCATAAAAACTGTGGAAGAGCGCCCCCAGCTCCATAACATAAGCGGCAATTTTATGGGGCGCGCGCTGGGCGGCAGCCGCCGCAATCTCATCCGGCAGCGCCAAAAGCTTGCGCAGCAGATCGCGCTCCGCCTCGTCCTGCAAAAGTTCAAATTTAACCTGCGCCAAATCGGCAAGTTCCACGCCCGACTCCGCCGCCTGCTGCAAAATGCTGTTAATTCTGGCGTGGGCATACTGCACATAATAAACCGGATTATCCATGGACTGACTCTTAGCCAAATCAAGATCAAAGTCCATCTGGCTGTCCGCCGAGCGCATCACAAAGAAAAAGCGCGCCGCGTCCCGGCCAACCTCGTCCACCAACTCCTCCAGTGTAACATAGGTGCCGGAGCGTTTCGACATTTTGACAATCTCACCGTCAGAGAACAGGCGAACCAACTGCATCAGGATAACTTCCAGCCCCTCGGCAGCCGGATAGCCCAGAGCGCCCACCGCCGCTTTAAGCCGCGCCACATGGCCATGATGATCCGCGCCCCAGATATTAATTAAGTGTTTAAAACCGCGCTCAAACTTGTTTCGGTGATAGGCAATATCCGCGGCATAATAGGTGGGGATACCGTTAGCCCGCACCAAAACCTCCGGTTTTTCACAACCGAACTGATCCGCCGCAAACCACAGCGCGCCGTCCTGCTCCGTCAGCAAACCGGCCTCCTTATAATCAGCCACCACCTTTTTCACCGCGCCGCCGTCGTGCAGAGTCTGCTCGCTGAACCAGGTGTCATACTCAACGCCATAATGCGCCAGCGCGGCGCGGATAGCGTCCAGCTTTTTTTGCAGGCCAAAGCGGGTTAAAATCTCGCGGCGCAAATCCGGCTGCACCGCCAAAAGCTTGTCCCCCTCGGCGGCAATATAGCTTTTCACGGTTTCAATAATATCTTCGCCATGGTAGCCGTCTGCCGGAAACTCCGCCTCCTGCCCCAACTGCTGCAAATAACGCGCCTCCAGAGAAAGGCCGAAATTCTCAATCTGCTTGCCCGCGTCGTTAATATAATATTCACGCTCCACCGCGAAACCGGCGGCCTGCATAATATTGGCCAAACTGTCGCCGATCGCCGCGCCCCGGGCGTTGCCCAGGTGCAATTCGCCGGTTGGATTAGCAGAAACAAACTCCACATTAACCCGCTCGCCCCGGCCAAAATCACTTTCGCCAAAGGACGTGCCGCGCGCCGCCGCGTCGGCCAGGCCGTCGGTCAGCCAATGCGGTTTCATATAGAAATTGATAAAACCAGCGCCGGCAATATCCACCCTGTCCACCCAAACCGCCGGCTCATTCTGATACAGTCTGGCCACCAGCAGTTCGGCAATTTTACGCGGCGCCATTTTAGCCTGTCTGGCCAGCAGCATAGCCAGATTGGCCGCAAAATCGCCATGTGCTTTTTCCCGGGGCTGTTCAATCACAAAATCCGGCAGGCTCTCAAAGTTCAGTTCGCCGGCGGCACGCGCCGCCTCTGCCGCCTGCCGCAAATCCTCTTTTAAATGAAAACGCGTTTCCTCCAACCAATTCATAAACAAGTCCTCCTAAATAAAATCTTCCCGCGCCACCTGGCGTTTTTCCCGCGAAAAATCCACCTGTTTATCCTGAATATATAACGTGGCCGTGCCGGAGGCAATCAACAGCCCCGCATCGTCCCGCACATCCACCGTATAAATGCCCAAATGCTTGCCACGGTTCTTTTCGCTGGCCACCGCGTGCAGCACGCCGCCGCTGCAACTGTTATGATAATTTAAAGAAATCTGCTCAGGCGTTACAAAATAGCCATAGGAAAGCGCCGCCTTGCCAGCCGCCTGACCAATCAAAGAGGCCAGCCAGCCGCCATGCACCATACCCTGCAAATTCAGGTGGCGTTTCTGTACCGGCAAAATCATATGCACCCAGCCCTGGGCCAGTTCCACAACCTCCAGACCATCCGAGTAATAAAAATTCTCGTTTTCGTTCATATATTCAATTTTAGTTGGCCAATCCGCCTCCATAAAAGGTGGCCTTAAAATGTTTTCCGCCATGCCAGCAGCTCCTTTCCCAATTTTGCCTAACTTAACTTTATAATTATAACAAATTTTTCCGCGCTCGTCTATAATTATTTTATAAAATTTAAAACAATCCTGTATTTCCCAAATTTTCCTATATTAAATATCAATTATATTCCAGGCCATACATTTTATACGCTATTAAATAAAAGCAGACACAGACTTAACTATTCTGTGTCTACCTTTATTTTAGCATTAAATTGTAACCGTATCTACACTTTGCTCCGCAGCGTTTTTTTACAAATTAAAATAACGCATAAACATCTGGGCCGCCTCGGCGCGTGTAGTGTTGCCCTGCGGCAGGAAAGTACCATCCGGATAGCCGGTGATAACGCCATGCTCGCTTGCCCAGCAAAGAGCGGTTTTGGCATAATCGCTGACTGTTGCCGCATCAGAGAATTTAAGCTCGCTGCTGGCGGCCGGTTTTCCGGCGTAACGCCAAAGTATGGTGGCCAACTGTTCTCTGGTAACCGGATCTTCAGGGCCAAAATTATCATTGCCATAGCCCAGCAGCACGGTATTTCTGCCGCCCCAGGTAATCGCCGGCCAATACCATTCCTGTGCCACATCGTTAAACATACATTCGCCGTCAACCTCCGGGCGCCCGGCCTTGTTATAAACCACCTGCGCCACCATAGCGCGTGAAAGCGGAATGTTCGGCTCCCAAAGCAACGGAGCGGTGCCAATCATAAAACTGCGCTCAATGCAGTAATGCACGCCGTCATGATACCAGGCCGTGGGGATAGAATCCGTATATGGCCAGATCGGGCAGGTTTCGTCTTTCGGGCAGTCGCCAAAATGCCCATGCCCACCGTGCCCCGTCGTCCCGGGAACGTCTGGGGGATTGCTCGGTTTATCACTGGGGTTACCGGGCTTGCTTGGCCTGCTCGAACCACCGCCGCCACCGCCGCCGGAAGTGCCCGGTCTGCTGGGTTTATCAGGTTTGGGCTTATCGCCGCCAATCGGAGTTACTTCGCCGGTTTTCAGATCCAACACCGGATTATCCTCGGTTACTACTATTGGCTCTTGTGGTTTGCCGTCTTTGGTTATCGTAATCTCGGTTCCCGGCGGCAAAATCGGATTACCCTTTTCGTCAAACTTAATAGGTGGCAGTTCCTCGCCATCTTTCGGCTTAGGCAGAACAGCAACAATCTTATCATCAGGTTTTTTCGGGTTTGTAATCTCAATTTTTGTCCCCGGTGGTAAAATCGGATTTTTGTCTTTATCATATTTAACAGCCGGCGGATCTTCTCCTGGCTGCGGTTCAGGCAGAACAGCAACAATTTTGACATCAGAATTATTCGGGTTATCTATCTCGACTTTATCATCTGGATTGTCCGGGTTATCCGGATTGTCTGGATTATCCGGATTGTCCGGGTTATCCGGATTGTCTGGATTATCCGGATTGTCCGGGTTATCCGGATTGTCCGGGTTATCTGGGTTATCTGGATTGTCTGGGTTATCTGGATTGTCTGGGTTATCTGGATTGTCTGGATTATCTGGATTGTCTGGATTGTCTGGATTGTCCGGATCGTTCGGTTTTTCCAGCACGCCGGTCTCCAAATTAATCACAGGTTTTTCGTCGGTAGCTGTTTGCGGATTATTATTGTCTTTATCAGTAACCACAGTGCCCGGCGGAACAATCGGATTGCCTTTATCGTCAAACTTAATCTCCGGTTTATTCGGCTGTCCCGGCGGAATGGGTTCGCCGTCCTTTGGCCAGGGCAAGGCAATAACAATCGTTATATTATCCTTTTCAACTTTAACATTGCTGTCTTTGGGCGGTTTAATGCCGTCCTTGCTCACTTCCAGCGTACCCTCTGCCGGATACGCCGGCAAAGCGATAACAATAGTTATATCCTCTTTGCCGGGCAGCGCAACCGCCAGTTCGCTGTCGGCAGGTGCGGTAATATCGCCTTGCTTATCAACGGTAACCGGGGTGGGCTCGCTGCCGCCAACCTTATTAACAGTTGTTTTAACGCCCTCTTTGGTTATGCTGCCGCCCTCCGGAACTTCAGCCTTACCATCTGGATTAACGACAACCGGCGCTTTGTCCGTGCCCTCAAGAATAAGTTCTTCGCCGTCGTCAGTTTCTATCTTTACTTTTTCGGCTATAACCGTGCCGCCCGGCAAAACCTCGCCCTCGCCTTGCACCGTAATTTCCGGCTCTTCGCCAATCTGCACAACGCTGTCAGCTTTAACCTCAACGCTAATCTCGCTTTCGTCCTCCGGCTTTGCCGGCAGTTTCAGCGCTGGTTTGCCGCCGGTAATCTTTATAACCGGTTCTGTCTCAGGCTCGCCCGGAGTTATCGTCAAATCACCCTTTTCATCGCTGGTAATGGTTTGTATAATCTCATCACTCGGATTCTTTTGCGTCAAAGCAGTTTTTTTCGGCAGAGTAATTTTCGGCTCATCCCCGCTTGTATCCACCACAATCTCATCTTCGCGCGCTTCGTCCACGTCAATTATGGTCAGCCATTTATCATCAAAAACAGGTATCTCCTCATCAGGTTTATTGCGCAGGAACACCCTGCCGCCATACAGCCAGATAATGTGCAGATTGCGCTGGCAATCCACCACGTTCAGAACCGCTTTTTCCGGCACCCAGAACTTATGGCCAAGCTCAAATATCCAGTCAGGATTATCGTCAACGCTAAAGTTATGGTTATAAAGGCAGAACTCTGTTTGGCCGGAAACCAGCAGGGCCTTATCGTCAAAATTAAAGCTTTCAGCCAGATAATAATTTCCGGCTTTCAGATGTGCATAAGCCTCCGGATGTTCCGGCAGAACAATATCAGTCGGCATATCATCTATAAAATTACGCCAATTATTTTTATCAAGCGCAGTGAATTTGCCTGCCTCATCCGGGTGGTCTGTTTTATGATCACCGGTACTGGGGTTTTCCGTTTCGGTTATATTACCGCTTGCGTCAACGGTTACTTTGCCGCCCTCGCTGCCCTTTTCCGGAGCATATCTGTCCTTTTCCTTACCGTCTTTACCATAGAACACCACGGTGCCGCCCGCTTCAACTTCTATACCGCCGCTGCTAGCCAAACCGGCAAAAGGCGTTTCCCCGCTGCAATCATACAAATAAAGCGTTGATTCAGCAGGAACTTTAATCGCCGGTTTGCCCTCCGGCACGGTGATTTTCTTGCCGTTTAAGCACAGGTGAACTTCGCCAGCAGTTGTCGCGGTTGCCGTAAGGGTAATGTTATCTATGAGAACATTTTTTTCTGCGCCAGTAAGTTCGTTAAAAGCCTGCGCAATTTCGTTAGTAAATTCAGTTATTGTGCCATTGACTTCATGCGTATGGTTTACTTTTCCCACAGTCAAAAACAGCTTATTATCCTCTGTTTTAGTTACCTTATAACCAGAAATATCCGACTTGAAAACAGTTGCTATTTGCTCCTCGCTTAAAGAGTCGTCAGTTCCGATTTGCAGCGTAGTTCCCTCTTCTGGTTTAATTACAGAATCAATGCCAATTCGCGAGTCAGCGCTCAAACTATTTGCTGTAATTTTACCAATGGAATTAATTTGATTTCCATATAAACAAACATTAGAATCAGCACCGGCACTATTTGTATTACCTGTTATCTCAACCTTGCCGGAAACTGTAATTGTTTTTCCCGTATTAACATGCACGCCACCGGCACTGCCAGCTGTATTGCGGGTAATCTTACCGCCTTTCATCTCAAAAGTTCCCGATTCAACGCTAACACCGCCACCCATACCAGTAGTAGTATTATCGGTAATGGTGCCGCCCTCCATAATGAATTTGCCATCACCTAAAATCGTTATAGCGCCGCCCGTGCTATTTGAATTACCGCCTGTTATTTTGCCGGTTTGCTCTGCACTGCTGTCTTTTAATGTAAATTTGGCCAATTTATATTGGTCTTCACCACCAGTAACCATAACAACACAGCCGTTTCCCTTTGGCTCGCCATTCCGCAAATTTCGGTCAAGCGTAAAACCATTTAAATCAAGCGTAACCGTTCTCTTAGCATTAACTACTAATGCGCCGCTTACAGAATTAACAGCACACCCGCTAACACCCGGAAACCTGCCGTCCTCATCAGCCGTAACATTGCGCAGCAGTTTAACAGTACCAGATGAGGGTTGAGAAGAGTGTGAAGAATCATTAGCCTTGTTCCACATTTCCGCAAATGTACCGATAGCGTCTGGTTCACCTGTTGTATCGGTAGTAGATTTATAATAAGCCGCCTCTATTTCGCTTATTGTACCGCCAGCATTAATTGCCACAACGCATTCTTCTTCGGCTTTAAATGTTTTGGTTACGCCGTTTTGTGTAATTATCACTTGGCCGTCCTTTGCCACTTTTATACCGCCTGTTGCAGCCAAATTGGTAAAAGCATTGTTTTGGCAATCGAAAATGTGTAAAACGCCGTCAGCAGGCACACTGAATATCTGCGTTTCTTTGTTGCCGGTAATTTTCTGACCATTCAAGCAAAGGTTAACGGTACCATTAATTTCCACCGTGTCATCCAGTGTAACCTCTTCGGTCAAGTAATAGTCGCCGGTAGACAAAGAACTTCCAAGCGTTTTTTTGTCTGTAAAAGTCAGTTCATCATGGCCATGCTTTTCTACAATATCACCGTTAGCCTTAACTATTACAGTACAGTTTTTGTCAGCTAGCAAATCATTCGTGTGTTCCAAATCACACAACACTAAAACTCTACCGCCCTTGTCAACTTTAATGCCGCCTGTTTCAGCCAAATCCGCAAAGCTGTAATTCCCCTCGTCGTCAAAACCACCCTCATGATTGGAAATTTTCAGCACAGAACCGACCGGCACTTGAAATATCGGCAATTCTTTATTCTGGCAAGTGATTTTTTTACCGTTCAAGCAAAGGTTAACTTGCCCTAAAATTTTAACCGTATTAGTCAGTTGAACATTTTCTTGCAGGTAATAAAAAGCAGTACCTCCCGCTGTTCCAATAGTACCAGAAACAAAATCATTAATATCTTTACCCTCAAACACATTTGTACTGCCGGGGTGAGTATGTTTGCCTATTCCGTCTCCTCCAATATGAAAATACAAGACTTTGCTTTCATCACCAAAGCTGATGTAGCAATTTTCCGAGTCGTCAGCAAAAAAAGGCCCTACATATTTTTTATAATCATCACTAGCACGATCACTTTGAATTTGAAGACGCTCCTCACTGCCGCTACCGGCAGACGGTTCGGCGGAAAAGCCTACTCTGGCGTCTATTGTTAAAGCGTTCTTAGGAGTTGCATCAATAGTAAATTGTCGAGGTCCGTAAGTACCCTGTCCAATATAAACATTATTAGGCTTCGGCTCACTGCCTGCCGTATTGCCATAGATTTTAGGCGTTTTTGCAAAAGATAAAGATCCTGTGCCTAAATAAACTCCGCCGCCAACACCGGATGCATAATTACCTATAATTTTAATATCAGATATATCGGTTGTGTATCCGTTATAAACGCCGCCCCCATTACCATTGATAGCCTTATTCCCTTTTATTACACCGCCAGCCAGCGAATTGTTATTGCTGGTACCTCCATCGCGGTATATGCCGCCGCCAGACGCTGCCGTGTTTCCTGAAATTTCGCCCCCTGACATAGTAATATAGGGTGTGTTACCTGTAATATAAACTCCGCCGCCATTAGATTTAGCAGTATTGTTAGATATAACACCCTGGGTGAATCTCCACCCATTAGCTATATGATTTACACCACCACCATTTTCTGCCTTATTATCGGTTATCACACCGCCAGACATATAGAACGTACCGCCGTTAGAAACCCCTCCGCCATCTGCCGCCGCCTCGTTTTTAGTTATAACGCCGCCAAACATATTAAAAGTTCCGCCACAACCTATACCGCCACCATCATGGTCAGTCTTATTGCCAGCAATGGTTCCGCCATACATATGGAGTTCTCCTTGGCTTAAGATTATGATACCAGCGCCACCTAAGGTACTACTGCCACCACTGGTACCTTGAGTATTACCGCCGGTAATCAAACCGCCGGTAATACCGGCAAGCACAGGATCTAAACCTGGATGTGTAGTTTCAGGGTGACAATCACAAATATATAATCTGTTGCCACGCGGGGCGGAGGTGCTACTAATTCTGTTAATGTGAATTACCCTTGCATTATCTCCTGTTTGTTTAATTACATGACCATTCAAACAAATTCGCACCAGGCCATCATTAACAATATGTATAGCGCTATTTAATTCTATATCGCCCGCAACATAATAATTACCTGATTCCAACTCGTTACCTTCAACAGGTTCTCCGTCAACACAAAGCTGGCCATCTAAAGACGTCAATTTTTTTTCAAAAGTAACCTCTTGCCAATTACCTGCACCTGCTAAAATATTATTATAAGTATCCATAAGGTGCTTATGTGAAGTTTCGTCCGCCAACGTCATCACACTGGGGTTAACAATTTGGCCGGCCAAAACAACCAGCCGCCCCCATTCGGCCTCGTCGTCCGCGCTGTCGTCCGTATAGACCACGCCGGAAATCACGCCAAGCCCCTGCTCGTTGTCCGTAACCACCAACTGCGCGCCAGACGAAATGTAAATAAGGCAGGCTATATCCTCGCCGCCCTCCAGCCGGTGGCCGTTCAAATCCAGCGTAATCTGCCCGCCCTGCGGCACCTGCACAAAAACGCCCGGAGCGCTGCAATCCTCCGCGGTCGCGGTAACATCAGTCAGCAACGTAATTGTGCCGCCATCTGCCGCCGCTATCTGCCAGGCTTCGACAAAATCCACGGCCTGGCTGTTCTCCCTGCCGCTGTTCAGCGGCGTATACAGGGTTTGTTTATTGCTTTCTTCGCCAGAAGAAAGCAATAAATTACTCTGAGTAATTTGCGCGCCGTCTTTTGTGTCAGCATTTTGTGTGTCGTTCCCCACATTGTAAGGATTGTTGGCATTTACTGCCCAAGCTGCCGACGAAAGCATAAACAGCAAGGCCAAAGCAACAAACGTTACTCCAATCAAAGGCTTTTTCATCACGAATCCAACCTTTCTTTCAGACAAACCGCCAAGCCCACTGCCTAATCCAACTGCCAGCAACAGCTATTGTCCGATTACTTATTCTTACCTTTAATTGTACACTAACCAAAACAAAAGGTCAATACTTCTGAACAAAAATGTCAGGTATATTACGCCTATTAGATAATTTAAAAAGGCCGGAACAGGAGCCTAATTCCTATTCCGGCCTTTTCTATTGCCGTCTATTTCGCGGCCACCACCCGGATAACCTCCGGGTCCTCGTTGCCATAGGGAGCAAAACCGGCGCTCTCTTTGGCGTATTCCACCACAAAACCGCAGCTTTGCAGTTCTGCCACCAACTCCGCCAGCACGATAAAACGGCGGTAATGATTATCGTAGAAAAACGCGTTATGTTCCAGCCGCCGCCCCTTGCCAAACAGGGGATCATGCACACTGCGCACCTCCACAAACAGCTTGCCGCCCGGGCGCAGGCCGCTGAACACCCTTTGCAGCAACAACTGTTCCTGGTTTTTATTAATCGAATGAAGCGTAAAACGGCTGTAGGCATAGTCATAGCTGGCTGGCTTGTGCAGATCCGAATTGACAAAATCACCGCAAATAAACTCGGCGTTGGCAATATTTTGCGCCTGCAAATGCTCAATCGTAACCGAGGATAAATCCAGAGCAACCACCTGCAAGCCCTGCGCCGCCAAATACACCGCGTCGCGGCCATTGCCACAGCCCAGTTCTATCAAACGCCGCCCCGGCTCAACCAGCGTTGCCACATATTGCGCAAAAGGCGACGGTTTGCGGCTGCAAATATCATTTTTATAATACTGATTCCAATAGTCGCTGTTATCTACCGGATTTTGCACAATATTTGGGTAAAGCTGGCGCTCCAAACGCTCCACAATCTGCTCCGGGGTTTCCTGCCCGTCATTTTCAATGACAATATCCGGCGTTTTCGGTTCGTCAAAAGGCAGGCTGACGCCTACCACCGCATTGTCCGACGTATATAGGCCCTTTTGATTGCGGCTTTGCAAAGTTTCCGGCTGCACTTTGATATATATTTCTTTATAATTGGCAATGTTCTGCCGGTTCCAGGCGCGCACATCTGCATACATAGCGATTGAGCAACAAACCACATCAACGCCCTGCTCCGCCAACATTCGGCACACCCGGAAAATCCGCCAGGCGCGCTTAACCCTGTCCTCATGCGTATAGCCGGTATCCTCGCAGAAAACCGGACGGATCTGGTCGCCGTCCAATAGTACCACGTTTGGTTTGGTTGCTTTCAGCCGCCGGAAGAACAGGCCGCCAATAGTTGTTTTGCCAGCCCCGGCCAGCCCGGTGAAAAAGTAAACCGTTCCCTTGTCCATAAAAAATCCTCCTTGATTGGTTAAGAGCTTCCATGCTCCAAATATTTTTATCTGTATAATGGCCGCTCCAGCAAAGCAGGGTCCAGTTCCAGCTTGGGCATCATATGCAGAGGCTGTAAACTTCGGTTAACAAAATGCAAACCACGCATTAAAATTTCTACATATTCACAACGAATTTCTCTGGCCTGTTGCATATGTTTTGCCAATAGCTGATCGGCTAATTCTTTTTGTATTTGAGGGGTTATCTCCCTGGGAAACCCCGTTTTTTGCTGTTTTTCCTGCAACAAATCACTAGCCTGCTGCATAAACTTTTCCGTTCTTGTAGTATTCATATAAAATTCCACTTTGCTAAAACCGTTTAACCACTCTTTAACGCGTTCTTGATCCACCGATTGTCCATCATAATACTGGAAATCATAACCATAGTATTCATAAGCATCGCGCAAAAAATATTCAATAAAAGTCCGTTCTGTATCATTGGTATAATCATCATATGTTCGATAAATTGCCGCAGGGTCAAAGCCAATATCATTGCCCGGCATCGACTCGGGATCTTTTCGGCCAAATTCCGAACAATAAGTCAGGCTTTCGGTGTAGGGCAAATCCAAAAAAGCCGCCAGCGCAGTGAAAGTGGCCTTGGGGTTCAGCTTGCCGTCCTCAAAACGCACCAGACGGCAGTCCTTAAAAAGCCTGTCCTGCCAATCTATCATAAAACTGCGATTAAGCACCTTGCTTAGAACCAAATCGCTCATTACACTTTCTTTATCCAATTCCATTCGATCCATCGCAAATTTCATACTAGCGCCATGACTAGTTGTAAAACGGCGCATTGGCGTAAACGTTTTAATATACTTAAATCCGCTAAAAATAGATGATTTCTTTATTTTATCATACTCTTCAGAATATAGCATCGCTAAATTATGCTCGCTGGCCTTTAAGGTATAATTAATGATATAAAAATGAGGCTGAAAGAAAATTGCCGGCACAATGCGAGCATCATCTTGCAAATATATCGAAATTTTATTTTTTTGACATAAACAAATAGCTACAAAAATATCTTTATCAGTACAATTATGCAATGAACAAAGTTTTGCAAAAATCTTTTCATCATTTATAGAAAACTTATCGGATAGATTTTGTATATTTACTACTTTATTCATTGATTTATCTATTATTTTTTTATAATAACTGATTGTTTCCTCAACAGATTCAAACATCACAGAAGGAAAGGCCAACAAATTGGGGTGCGAATCAAATATTTCATTAAAAAAATCACCGCCGTTGTGTGCCGAAAGCTGGGTATGCCAAATCAAACGTGTAATTTCCCGAATACCAAGCGGTTTAACCTCATATTGACTGTAATCTATACCAAAACGCTGCTTAAAATCAATCGGATATTGCTTTAGCTCATCCTCAATCAAAAAAACTATCTTATTATCCTTAAGCAGCGGCAACAAATCCAAACACTGCAAATAAGCGCAAAAAACCGGCCAGCTGGTATAATGCAGATAAATGTGGTTTTCCTTGGCCACCCACTCGCTTGGGCGCACATTATCATGCAAATACTCCAACTCATACTGCGAGAACACATCCGCCGCCAAAATTGGTTTCTCTAAATCCCGGAAAAAATTGCGGCTGATTACCTGATTGCCAGGATCGTAAAAATCGCCAAAACGCCGCCCGGACACATCAAACGGCATATATTGATTATCAGCGTAAGGAAAAAACCTCAAGGGCAGATCTTCAAAAGCAGGAAAATCCCGTCTGAAAAAATAAGGATATTTCCGCAATAAGCGGCAGTTCTTCTCATATTGTTTTTTTAAGCGCCTGGCGTTTGGCTGATAAAAAGCCAACCGCATAATATCCATAATATCCGATTGCTCAAATCCGCGGTTATATAAACTAACAAAGGTTGTGAAAGATATTTTATAATCCCCATTCTTCCCAAACTGTAGAATATTCAAAGCACATTCAAATTCCACTGCCGGTTCCGGATTCTCCAATTCATTCAACACTAGCTTATAGGCCTTGGCGGCCTCGGCTGTTTCGTTCACCGCCATAAACTTACGGGCAATTTCCAGCGTATTCATATGCGTATTCCTCCGTAAATAAAGTAATAGAGGGCCGGGCCAAAAGCCCGACCCTCTGATTGCATTTTCAAAACATTTTAAGGCTCAAACACCTTATGCCCGGACGTCAAACCCATAAGGGCTTGGAGTCCCTACTGGGAGCATTTCCTGTAATTCCTGCAAGGCCAGTTCTTCAACGTCCATGGCCTTTTTCTGCACAGAAATACCATATTGCTGTTCCACCTGGGCATTTTTCAGCGCGCCGTAACCGGCGGCAATGTTGTTCATAATGTCCATTACTTTAACCTACCTTTCTTTAGAACTCTTATGCCGTCCTCTAACGAGAACTTTTAAGAGTGGTGCAGATACGCGAAGTCAGGCTGCGCGATGTCCCACACGGGCTAAAGCCCTTAGGGATTAGTTCACACTAAACTCTGCCAGCGCTTTTCAGCTTGGCAATCGTTAAGTGTTCACTAAGAGCGTACTGAAGTACGTCGACGAAATCAAGCAGAATGACGACAAAGTAGATGCGCCGCTATTGAAAGTGCGATTATTGTAACAGTTGCAGAACGCCCTGCGGCACCTGATTAGCCTGCGCCAACATCGCCTGTGCGCTCTGTACCAAGATGTTGTTCTTGGTGTAAGCCATCATCTCATCAGCAACGTCAACGTCGCGGATAGCAGACTCAGCATCCTGGATGTTCTCGCGCATTACGCCCAAGTTGTTATAGGTATGATCCAAACGGTTGCTGATAGCGCCCAATGTACCACGAACCGAAGATACATAGTTGATAGCGTTCTTGATAACGTCAACCGCCGCCTGTGCGCCAGTCTGGGTGCTGATGTCAACACCGTTCAGGCCCATAGCTGTGGTGTGCATATCCTTAACAGCTACGTTCAGCTGGTTGTAGCTGTCGGAGCTGTCGCCGATTTGCAAGGTCAAGCCGCCTGCGCCGCCGGCAGTGCTGGAACCGTTAGCCAAGCCCAAAGAAGAGGCAACCGTACGATCGCCGATATCTTCGAAACTAAAGTTAACATCTTCATCGCCGTTATACTTAATTTTGAGAGAACCATCTTCTACCGAAACGGTAAAGTCAGTAGCAGTCAAACCAGTCAGACCGCTAACCGGATCTTTAGTACCAGCAGTCAAACCCAACTGAGTATTATAAGCGCCAACAGCAGCCTGAATAGCAGTCTGCAAGCTGGTGGCAACAGAAGACATTGCGCTTGCGTTTGTGCCATCACCGGTACCCTTAGTAGCAACAACACCGGAAACCTTAAGGTCTACACCATTAATGGTCATTGTAAATGTATCGCCGGCCACAACCGAGTTGCCGTTATATCTCTTAGTAGCTTCGTTGATCTTGGATTCACCGGCAGTGCTACCAAACATCAAGCCGCCAAGACTCTTTTTAGGATCAGTATTGCTGGCGCCTGCAAATGTAACCTCAGAATTAAAGGTCTTATTAGTGCTTTCAATATCAAATTTGCCCGCGCCAGTGGTCTTAACTACCACCGAACCGCTCAAACCCTGAGCTTTCATCTGATCGTTCAGGAAAGTTTCCAATTCTTTGGCAACAGCCTTAGTAGCGTCTGTAGTAGTAGGCGCTTTGGATACTGCCAACAGATTATAAATTTTCTGCGCGTCGGTTTCAGTCCAGTCAATTACCAGGTTCTGGCCGTCAACGATAAAGGTATCTTTAGCGGCAGAAGCTTTAGTTTTCCAGCCGTCGGCCATAGTTACAGAAGCCTTAGCCTCAATATAAGTGGCAACTTCAGCGCCCTTGAAAGAAACGCCGTCAGAAGAAGTCGCGCCGCCCGCCAAAGAGCCGTCCAACAACTTAATGCCGTTGAAGTTAGCGCTGTCGGCGATACGGTTAATTTCAGACTTCAGCTGGTCAACCTCGTCCTGCAAAGCTTTGCGGTCAACCGGGTTGTCAAATGTGCCGTTAGCAGATTCCTGGGCCAGATAAACCATACGGTTCATCATGTCCTGAACTTCCTGCAAAGCGCCCTCAGCGGTGTTTACCAGCGAGATACCGTCCTTAACGTTCTTCTGGGCGGCTTCCAAACCGGTAATCTGAGCACGCATTTTTTCGGAGATTGCCAGACCGGCAGCGTCGTCGCCAGCACGGTTAATCTTATAACCGGATGACAATTTCTCCAAATTTTTGGACAAAGACTTGGTGTTGTTAGAGTAGTTACGATAGGCGTTCATCGCCATAATGTTGTGTTGAATACGCATAAAAAATTTCCTCCTTAAAATACTTCAGGGACATCCGTTTCCCCTGCTTATAAAATTGTCTACGCAAGCGTCATGCCTGCGTATTGGCTCAATCAGCGCTGCATCATGCAACCCTTTGCGAGCCAAAGGCACCCGGGCGTCCGAGCCCTGCCACTTTTCTTCCCAACGCCGGCTTGCGCGCCGAGCCAGCGTTAAAGTTAAGGCGCCGACTATTAAGTTCGGCTCAATCAGTTGGCAAAGTTCTTTCGCTCAACTGCCCTCATTTATTATATCGAAAACTCAAACCAAAAAGTAAGCGTCAAATGGAAATTTTTTTTATTTTTTTAAGAAAAAAAAGAAACGCCCAACCTCTGCCGAATTTTTGCTTGACAAAAACACGCCCGCGTATTATAATATAAATAAAGAAAGGTGCCACTGATAAGCGGCTAGCCGAGATAAAGAGAGTTATAAATTTAATAAAACCGCTACTTTACCCCAGTGGCGGTTTTGCTTTTCTTTTTTCTAAACACAATGGAAAAAACGAACTTCCCTATGTTTATAGTCAAAGTAATTCGCATGGCTTATCACCTCCTTTGCAAGAGGATCATCGGCCAACCGCCTACCGTTATTTTATGGCACCTGCTGTTCTCGTCCACTCTGAGAACAGCCATTTATATTTTAATGCTAATCACTCTTCCAGTCAAGCTTTTTTGGCAGAATTTGTATTTATTGTTGTTATCATAAATTTCCACAAAAAGTGAATAAAAAAATCTACCTGAAAATTTTTCAGAAAAAAACAGCCGTTAGCCCTTGCTATTTAGCGCAAAAAAGGCTAAAATTAATATAGTATGTTCTTTTAAGGGTGGATTTGTCAGCCAACGCCAAACTGCCCGGAAAATTTCCTTATTTGGAGGTAAACTGATATGCCAACAAAGTTTGTTTTCGTAACCGGCGGCGTGGTTTCTGGCCTGGGCAAGGGGATCACCGCGGCCTCTCTGGGACGTTTGTTAAAGGCCAGAGGGGTTAAAGTTACCATGCAAAAGCTGGACCCCTATCTTAACATTGATCCCGGGACAATGAGCCCTTATCAGCACGGGGAAGTTTTTGTTACCGACGACGGTGCAGAAACCGATCTGGACTTGGGCCATTATGAGCGCTTTATTGACGAAAGCCTGAACAAATATTCCAACGTAACCTCCGGCCGCGTTTTTGACAGCGTGCTGAAAGAAGAACGCAGCGGCAGCTATCAGGGCGGCACCGTGCAGATGATCCCGCACATCACCAACAAAATCAAAGAAAACATCCGCCTTAATGTCGAAACCGCCAACGCCGACGTGGCAATCATCGAGGTTGGCGGCACCGTTGGCGATATTGAGTCCCTGCCTTTTGTCGAAGCCATCCGCCAGTTTGGCAGCGACGTTGGCCGCGAGAACTGCGTTTATGTACATGTGGCGCTGGTGCCCTATCTCGCCAAATCCTGCGAGATCAAAACCAAACCCACCCAGCACAGCATCCGCGAGCTGTTAAGCCAGGGTATTCAGGCGGATATTATTGTCTGCCGCACCGAGGTTGAACTGCCCTACTCCGCCCGCCGCAAGATCTCCCAGCTTTGTAACGTCCCTGTTGAGCAGGTTATTGAAAATCGCGATTTGGACAGCCTGTACGCCATACCTCTAGCGCTGGAACAGGAAAATCTCTGCCGCATCGTGGCCGAAAAACTGCGTCTGAACTGCCAGCCAGAACCGGATTTGACCGATTGGCAGCGCATGGTAGAAACCAGCCGTAACCTGCAACACACTGTGCGCATTGCGCTGGTGGGCAAATATGTCGCCCTGCATGACGCCTATTTAAGCGTGGTGGAGGCGCTAAAGCATGGTGGATTTGCCAACAGCGCCGATATTGATATTAAATGGATTGATTCCGAAAACATTACCGCCGCCAGCGTTGAGCAGCTTTTGGGCGACGTCGACGGTATTCTGGTACCGGGCGGCTTTGGCGAGCGTGGCGTGGAGGGTAAAATTCTGGCCGCCCAATATGCGCGCGAAAATGGTAAGCCCTATTTCGGTATCTGTCTGGGCATGCAAATTGCCTTGATTGAATTTGCCCGCCACGTTTTGGGCTGGCAAAAGGCCAACTCCACCGAGTTCGACGAAAACACCCCTTATCCGGTTATTGATTTTCTGCCCGGCCAACGTGAGGAGCACAATCTAGGCGGCACTCTGCGCCTGGGGCTTTATCCCTGCGCCTTGCAGCCCGGCAGTCTTGCCCATGCCATTTACGGTCAGGATCAGATTAGTGAACGCCACCGCCACCGCTATGAAGTCAACAACGCCTACCTTGACGATTATCTAGCCGGCGGACTGACGCTCTGCGGACAAGCCCCGGATAAAAGTGTGGTGGAAATGCTGGAGCTAAAAAATCACCCCTGGTATATCGGCTGCCAGTTCCACCCGGAATTTCGCAGCCGCCCCAACAAACCGCATCCGCTGTTTGCCTCATTTATCAAGGCCAGCTTGGCGGCCAGCCAAAAATAAATATATTATATAAGGAAGGATTCTTTTGCCATGACACATCAACTTGTGCTGATTTTAGATTTCGGCGGTCAATACAACCAGCTAATCGCTCGCCGCGTCCGCGAACATCATGTTTACTGCGAAGTTAAATCATATAAAACGACAATCGAAGAAATTAAACAGCTTAACCCTATCGGCATAATTTTCACCGGCGGCCCCAACAGCGTTTATGCACCGGATTCTCCCCAATGCAACCCGGAAATTTTTCAGTTGGGCATACCTGTTCTGGGCATCTGCTACGGGTGCCAGCTAATGGCCAAAACGCTGGGCGGCAAGGTTGTTCCCGCCGAGGCGGATACTGCCCGCGAGTTTGGCAAAGCAACTACATATTATGACACCTCCTGCCCGCTCTTTGCCGGGCTGCCCGCCGAGGGCATCTCATGGATGAGCCACAACGATTATATGGCCGAAGTTCCGTCAGGTTTTTCCATGCCCGCCCACACCGCTATGTGCGCCAACGCCGCCATTGCCGATGAACAGCGCGGTTTCTATGGCGTACAATTCCACCCAGAGGTCAATCATACCGAGAACGGTTCGGCCATGCTGCGCAACTTTCTGTATAATGTCTGCCATGCCCAGGGCGACTGGACAATGGAAGATTTTAAAAACAATTCCATTCAGGCTATCCGCAATAAGGTTGGCCAAGGCCAGGTTTTGCTGGCGCTCTCCGGCGGCGTAGACAGCTCCGTAGCCGCCGCACTGCTGGCCGAGGCTGTCGGCAAGCAGCTAACCTGCGTTTTTGTAGATCATGGTCTGCTGCGTAAAAATGAGGGCGACGAAGTGGAAGCCGCTTTTGCGCGCTGGGATATTAATTTTGTGCGCGTCGACGCCTCCGCACGCTTTTTGCAGCGTTTAGCCGGCGTCAGCGATCCCGAATCCAAGCGCAAAATCATTGGCGAGGAATTTATCCGCGTTTTTGAGGCCGAGGGCAAGAAAATCGGCCAGGTGGATTATCTGGTGCAAGGCACAATTTACCCCGATGTAATTGAATCCGGCCTGGGCGACGCCGCCGTCATCAAAAGCCACCACAACGTGGGCGGCCTGCCCGATTATGTCGATTTCAAAGAAATTATCGAGCCGCTGCGCCAGCTCTTCAAAGACGAGGTACGCCAGCTTGGCCGCGAACTCGATCTGCCTGATTATCTGGTAAAACGCCAGCCTTTCCCAGGTCCCGGTCTGGCAATTCGCATCATTGGCGAAATTACCGAAGACAAACTAGCCATTCTGCGCGAGGCCGACTTCATCTTCCGCGACGAGATTGCCAAAGCCAATCTGGAGGATACCATGAACCAGTATTTCGCAGTGCTGACTAATATGCGCTCCGTCGGCGTGCAAGGCGACGGCCGCACCTACGACTACACCCTCGCCCTGCGCTCCGTAACCACCACCGACTTTATGACCGCCGACTGGGCACGCATCCCCTACGACGTGCTGGATCGCGTTTCCGTCCGCATCGTCAACGAGGTCGGCCACATCAACCGCATAGTCTACGATATTACCTCCAAGCCCCCGGCCACAATTGAGTGGGAATGAGGGAAAAGTGGCTATGGGCAGGCTGGAAGCCGCATAAACACTGGGGTTCTGAATTTCAAAAAGGTGAATTGATAGCAAAATGATAGCAGCTGCTTAAACGAAATTGTTTTATTTTGTTCCGAGTAGCCGACGGCTTGCAGGTCAAAGCTAACTATCCAAATCTTATAAAAGGCTCTGTCAACTTTCTGTATCAAAAGGTACAGTTGGTTGGCAGAGCCTTTTTGTATTTACAGCAACACTATTTACCAGATTTATCTTTCCAATCTGCAAACAGCATATCGCTTAATGTTGCGGAGGGAACTTTAGCCCACTGTCTGCTTGTATCATTTTCCGGATAATAATAACGCCAGCGGTCATATTCCTCTTTAGATATTTCCCCGGCTTTAAATTTGGCAGACTGCACCTGCCAGTTCGTTCAATGCAGCAGTTCATAGCCATATATTTCTTTGGCCAACCGGATAAAGTTTTGCGCGGCTTTAGGCACATAACCTCCCCGCACCGTAGCAGCCACAAAATCAATGCCATATTGCGTGGGCGTTTCGCCAAAGGAGAACATCGCCGGGTGCATGGGCTGCGCCATATTATAAATAAAAAAATTGGGGGCAATGTATACGCCATACCCATACGCCGCCAGGCTTACCGAGGTTATTTGATTGCGCACCTGCATAGCAACCGGCGGCGCCATTGCATAATCCTTAAACACCTGTCGCACAATACGCTCGGTATTTTGCTCCGGAAAATTACGGATAAACGGATAATCAGCAAGATCCTTAATATCTATCCAGGGATAAGGATATTCGCTGCGCTTTTTTATCGTGCAAGCAGCCGCCATCTGTTCTGACATATAAACGACAACCGTATCCAGAAAAATATGTTCATAAACCAGCTTTTCGTGTTTATCCACCAAATCAAAAAACGCCACGTCCAGTTCATTATTCAGCAGCATTTTTTCCAAATTCTGAATCCACTGCTCCTGAAACTGAATTTCGATATCCGGATAGCGCTGCTTAAAATTTTGTAGCATAACCGGCAAAAAAGAAACGCCGCGCATCGAGCTGAAACCAATCCGTAGCAGCCCCTCCCTTTGGTTTTTTATATCGTCAAGCTGCTGTTGCAAGTTTGTGCGTTGAAAAAGCAGTTCGCCGCCCTTTTCGGCCAAACATTTCCCGGCATAAGTCGGGAAAACTTTTTTGCCCGCCCGGCTAAACAAAACCAGCCCCAAACGCTGCTCCAAACTCTTTATATAAATGCTCAGCGCCGGTTGGGTAATATGCAGCGCCTCGGCGGCTTTAGAAAACCCGCCGCACTCGATAATCTTGTTGACATATTCAATATCCCGAAACTCCAGCCCCATCATTAAAGCGTCGTTATCCATACTATCGCCTCCTTATATTTGCAAAACTTATCATTATAATATTATATATATATTTTACAAATAGTCAATAGCGTGTTATAATTTTCTCAACAAAAAAAACCAGAAAGGTGGAGATTATTATGACAACGATCCGGATAAATCAAGGTGCGAATCAAATTCTGCAACCCAAAATCAACATCGGCCCAAAAACCCAGGCCGTGCTTGCCATTATCGGCTCGGCATTTTTCTTTGCCCTGATGAACGCGCTGGCCAGACAGGCCGGCAATCTGCCGGTAGCACAAAAGTGTTTCTTCCGCAATATTATATCCGTACCTCTGGCCGCATTGGTTATGTTGAAAGAACGCCCGGCCCCGGCAAGCTCTCTGCGCAATGCGCCGGGCCTGCTGCTGCGGGCTGTGCTCGGTACCATCGGCATGACCGCCAACTTTTACGCCGTCGATCATATGCTGCTGGCCGACGCCACAATATTAAGCCGGCTTTCGCCATTTGCAACCCTGCTGCTTTCCTGGCTGTTTCTAAGCGAAAGGTTAAGCCGCCTGCAAATAGGCTCCGTAGCTATTGCCTTTCTGGGTGCGCTGTGCATTATCCGCCCCGGCGCGGCAACCTTAACCTCCGGCCCGGCCATGATTGGTCTGCTGGGCGGCATCGCCACCGGCGCGGCCTACACAACAGTGCGCTGGCTCACCCAAAGAGGCGTCAACAGCTCAGTAGTGGTGTTTTCTTTTTCGTTTATTTCCTGCCTGTTTATGCTGCCCCAGTTGATTGTCAACTACTGCCCCATGACCAACCAACAGCTTTTATATTTATTAGGCGCCGGTTTGGCTGCCACAGGAGCCCAGTTCTGCCTAACTAACGGCTATGCCAAAGCGCCATCGCGGGAGATCTCCGCTTATGAATATACAACAGTGATTTTCGCCGCCCTTCTGGGCTTTGTTATGTTCGGCCAAATACCGGATATTCTAAGTTGGTTAGGGTATAGCATTATTATCGGCGTAGCGGTTTTGATGTTTTTGTATAACCAGCGCCAGCAAAAACCAAACGATGCTTATAATACAAGGCCGAACCTCTAAAAGACGCTCTTCAGATTGCATTTTGTTTGATCTTGTGATATACTCTTAATAGAAACAGAAAAAAAATTGCAATTTGCGAGGAAATATTATGCTGGAAATTATACCGTCTAAATCAATTATGACCGAATTACTCGGACAATCCTTGTATGAAGTTTGGCAAGCGTTATGTTCGACTATTGATGAAAAATACGATATGGAACAGTTATGGAATACTGGCGGTAAGAATTGGACTTACGAATATAAGTACCGCAGAGGCGGAAAAACCTTATGTAGTTTATACGCCAAAAATAACTGTATCGGTTTTATGATTATTTTTGGCAAAGCTGAAAGAGCAAAATTTGAAGCTATAAGAGATACTCTTACCAATAATGTTTGCAGGCAATATGATGAAGCCCAAACCTATCATGACGGGAAATGGGTAATGTTTGAACCCACTAATACAACTGAATTTGACGACTATATGAAATTGTTAGCTATCAAAAGAAAACCAAATCGAAAATAACCATTCATATTTATTCAGGATTTTAAGCAGAAATAATATATCAACCAATGTTTTAATCAAGTTAGCCGATTTCTACGAAACAAGTATTGATTATCTACTGGAAAGAACTGATATACAAATCCCCTATCCTGCCGTCAAAAAGAAAAAGGAACGGCCATAAACAGCTGTTCCTTATATAATATAAAATTGGTACTATCTTAAAGCGGCCGCCCGCACTCGGTGGGCGCTTGGCTGCCCGCAAAATCACCATGCACGCTGGCATAATAAAAATAACCGCCGGCAAAATTATAGCACTCAAAGCCCGCCTGGCTAAGCATCCGGCTGGCTATATAACTGCGCAGCCCGGTTCGGCACATCACATAAACCGGTTTGCTTTTATCCAGCTCGCCAAGGCGTGGGCGCAGCTCGTCAACCGGGATATTCAGCTCAAAGCCCGCGGCGTGCCCCTGCGCATATTCCGCCGCCGTCCGCACGTCCAGCAAAGTAACGCTGCCGTCCCGGGGCAGAGCCGCCAAATCCTCATAAAAGCACTGGCGCAATTTGCCGGTAATAATATTTTCCGCAATAAAACCGGCCATATTAACGGGATCTTTGGCCGAAGAATACGGCGGCGCATAGGCCAAATCAAGCTCTTTCAGCGCCCGCACGGTCAGTCCGGCCTGCATAGCGGTAGTTATTACGTCCAAACGTTTGTCCACCCCGTCAAAGCCCACAACCTGCGCCCCAATAATCTTTTCCGTAGTTCTGGCAAAAAGCAGTTTAATCGTCAGCAGATTACCGCCGGGATAATATGTGGCATGCGAGGCCGGCGCCAGAATAATCTTTTCATAATCTATTCCCGCCGCCTTGGCCGCCCGTTCATTCAAACCGCAAAACGCCGCGGTCATATCAAAAACTTTCAACACCGCCGTCGCCGGGGAACCGTTATAGCGGCTATCCAGCCCGGCAATATTATCGGCGGCGACGCGCCCCTGCTTGTTAGCCGGCCCGGCCAGCGCCACCACCGCCTTTTGACCGGTTACCGAATTATTAACCGCAACTGCATCGCCCACCGCGTAAATATCAGCGTCAGAGGTTAACATATGCTCGTCGACCGCGATACTGCCCCGCGGCCCCAGCTTTAGGCCGGCTTGTTCCGCCAAATCGCTTTCCGGCGACGAGCCAGCCGCCAGCACCACCAAATCCGCGCTAACCTTTTGCCCGTCGGCCAGCAAAACGTCAATACCTCCCTTGTCGTCCGCAAAACCGGTAACCGTCTGATTAAGCAGCAACTCTATGCCATTTTCCCGCAAATGGTGATGCAGAAAGCTGGCCATATCCCCGTCCAGAGGCGCTAAAATATGCTCCTCCCGCTGAATCAGGCAAACGGACAGGCCCAACTCCCGCAGATTTTCCGCTATCTCCACACCTACAAAACCGCCGCCAATAACCGCCGCCCTTTGCACACCGTTTGCAAGCGCAGCCTCGCGCAGGCGCAAAGTGTCCTCCACTGTGCGCAGGGTATAAATTTTAGGGCTGTCAATGCCCGGCAGCTCCGGGCGCAGAGGTTTAGCGCCAGGAGCTAAAACCAACTTATCGTAGCTCTCCGGATATTCCCGACCAGATTCTAAATCACGCACCACCACCTGTTTGGCGGCTCGGTCAATCGCAATTACTTCCTGACGCACCCGAGCGTCCACATTAAAGCGCGCCGCAAAACTGGCCGGCGTTTGCAGCGTCAGGCTGCTCTGATTTTTAATTACGCCGCCGATATAATAGGGCAAACCGCAATTTGCATAAGAAACATAGCCGGTTCTCTCCAGCATAACGATCTGGGCGTTTTCATCCAACCGGCGCAGTCTGGCCGCCGCGCTGGCGCCGCCGGCCACGCCGCCCACAATAACAACTTTCATTTTTCAGCACCTCCTTATTTTTTCTTATATCGTTAAACTCCCATATGCCCAAAGGACTTGGCAATCGTTAAGTGTTCATTAAGGATTCCATTTGCCTAAAGTCAAATGGATTTGTTCACACTAAACTCTGCCGTCGCCTTTCAGGCTTGGCAATCGTTAAGTGTTCACAAAAACAGCAGCCTTTACTTAAGGCTGCTGTAATCATACATACGGCATAGATGTTAAATTGCCCTCTGGACTTTGCCGGAACGCAGGCAGCGGGTGCAGACATTGATTCTCTGCGGAGCGCCGCCCACCACAACCTTAACCCTTTGCAGGTTTGGTTTCCATTTACGTTTTGTGCGGATATGTGAGTGGCTTACTTTCATGCCGGTTTGCATAGTTTTGCCGCAGACTTCGCATTTTGCCATAGTTCCACCTCCTTTTCCAGGCAATAATAAACCCTCAAAATTAATTATTTTTCTGTTCAGATTGCCTGCCAGAAAATAACCTATATTATTTTATCAGAAAAACCTGACGGTTGCAATAGTTTTTTGGAAATTTTTTGTGATATTTTTATATTGTTTTTTCTCCAGTTTTTTGTAAGGAGTTTTTTTCGTCTTTTTCACAAAAACGCTTGACAAATTACACCGCTGGTACTATAATATTACAAGTGTATCGGGGCGTAGCTCAGTTTGGCTAGAGCGCTACCTTGGGGTGGTAGAGGCCGCACGTTCAAGTCGTGTCGCTCCGACCATAATAAATTGGCGGTTTTCTCAAAGGATTTGTGAAAATCGTCAATTTTTTTCTGGCATTTTTTCAAAGTTTCCCCGCCGCCGGTTCATTCGGGATAATCCTGCAAATATTTTGCCAAAACCCTTGACTTGCCTTTGCAGCTATGATAAAATGCAGGATAGGATAATAGCGCATATTTTTGCGAAAAACCGGGCGGCCAAAGAACCCAAAACACAAGTGGCTTAGTTTGGCATTGTGTTTTGGGCTTTTGTTTTCTCCGTCCGCCGCCCGCGCGGGCAGCTCTTTCCTTATTATATATAACTCAGTAAAGGCGGTTTAAGTTATGCAGCAGGAAAAAATCAAGCTCTATGGCTTTAACAATCTCACCAAATCGTTGAGCTTCAACATCTATGACGTTTGCTATGCCAAAACGCAGCGCGAACAAAAAGACTATATCGCCTATATTGACAAGCAATATAACTCTGAACGTTTAACGGGCATTCTAACCCATGTGGCCGAGATGATTAACGCCAAGGTTCTGAACATTTCCAGCCAGGATTACGAGCCGCAGGGGGCCAGCGTAACCCTGCTGATTGCCGACAGTTCAATGGTACCCGCCGCCTTTGCCGGTGATACCACGGTTGCCCACCTGGATAAAAGCCACATCACCGTCCATACCTATCCGGAATATCACCCCGAAACCTGTCTGGCGACTTTCCGTGTGGATATTGACGTGGCCACCTGCGGGGAAATCACCCCGCTTTCCACTCTGGACTATCTGATCGGCAGTTTTGATTCCGATATTATCACCATGGATTACCGGGTGCGCGGCTTTACGCGGGATTTGCAGGGCCGCAAGCTTTTTATCGACCACTACATCAATTCCATTCAAAACTATATCAACGACCAAACTTTGCGCCGCTATGACGCGGTGGATATTAATATTTACGAGGCTAACATCTTCCATACCAAAATGCTGATTAAGGATATTGACCTGCAAAATTATCTTTTTAACGCCGACGTTTATGAACTGCCGCCCAAAACCCGGCTGGAAATTACGGATAGCCTGCGCCAGGAGATGATCGAAATTTTCTCCGGACGCAATATTTACAAAAAGTAAAGGTAAGCGAAAAATGAACCAAAACGAAGCGCCTATTTATCAGGCTTTACAGAATTTTCAGAAAATGCGCGTGGTGCCTTTCGACGTTCCCGGACACAAACGCGGCCGCGGCAACCCGGAACTGGCGGCCTTTTTGGGCGAACAATGCGTAAACCTGGACGTTAACTCCATGAAACCGCTGGACAACCTCTGCCATCCGGTTTCCGTTATCAGACGCGCCGAAGAGCTGGCGGCTGACGCCTTTGGCGCGGCAGCCGCTTTTTTAATGATCGGCGGCACGACTTCGGCAGTACAGAGTATGATTTTAACCGTCTGCAAACAAGGCGATAAGATTATTCTGCCCCGTAACGTCCACCGCAGCGTGCTCAACGCCATGGTACTGTGCGGCGCAAAACCGGTTTACGTCAACCCGGACGTCAACGCCGGCCTGGGCATTGCCCTGGGTATGCGGCCAGAGCAGGTGGAGGCGGCCATTCAGGCCAATCCCGACGCCAAAGCGGTGCTGGTTAACAATCCAACCTATTACGGTATCTGCTCGGATATTTCCGCCATTACCCAACTGGCGCACCGCCACAATATGCTGGTGCTGGCTGACGAGGCGCACGGCACGCATTTTTATTTCGGCGATAATCTGCCGCCGGCGGCCATGCACGTTGGCGCGGATATGGCTGCCGTCAGTATGCACAAATCCGGCGGCAGCCTGACGCAGAGTTCTTTTTTGCTGCTTGGCCCCAACGTCAGCCCCGGCTACTGCCGCCAGATCATCAACCTGACGCAAACCACCAGCGCCTCCTATCTGCTGCTTTCCAGTCTGGATATTTCCCGGCGCAAGCTGGCGCTGGAGGGGCAAAAAATCTTTGCCCAGGTGTTAAAGCTGGCGGAATACGCCCGGGAAGAAATCAACAGTATCGGCGATTATTGGGCCTTTGGGGCCGAACTGATTAACGGCGGCAGCATTGCCAATTTTGACCGCACCAAGCTGTCCGTCAATACGCTGAATATTGGCCTGGCCGGCATTGAGGTTTACGATATTCTGCGCGACGAATATGATATTCAGATTGAATTTGGCGATCTGGGCAACATTCTGGCCTATATTTCCATCGGCGACCGCCAGCGCGATATTGAACGGCTGGTAAGCGCGCTGGCCGAAATTCGCCGCCGCTACCGGCGGGATAAAAGCGGCCTGTTAAGCCAGGAATATATTGAGCCGCAGGTTGAATTAACGCCGCAGCAGGCTTTCTACGCCCCCAAAGAGTCCCTGCCGCTGGCGCAAACCCTGGGGCGGATTTGCAGCGAGTTTGTGATGTGTTATCCGCCCGGTATCCCAATCGTTGCGCCCGGCGAAAAAATTACCGCCCAGATTCTTGATTACATCAGCTATGCCAGACAAAAAGGCAGCTCGCTGACCGGCCCGGAGGACGCCCAGATCGAGCATTTGAATGTAATAAAATAAGGAGATACTAAAATGGAATTATGGTTTACGGAAAGGCACACGCCGCATGTAAAATTCTCTATTCGGGTGGATAAACAGCTGTTCAGCGCCCAAAGCGAGTTTCAGCGTATTGATGTATTTGAATCCGCCGAATTTGGCCGTTTCCTCACGCTGGACGGCTATATGATGCTGACCGAAAAAGACGAATTTATTTATCATGAGATGATCACCCATGTGCCAATGGCCGTCCACCCGCATGTGCGCGACGTGCTGGTAATCGGCGCGGGCGACGGCGGCGTGGTGCGCGAGCTGGTTAAATATCCGGAAATTGAGCATATTGATTTAGTGGAGATTGACGAAATGGTGGTGCAGGCCTGCCGCCAATATCTGCCGCAAACAGCCTGCCGGCTGGACGACTCCCGGTTGCAGATTCATTTTGCCGACGGCCTGAAATATGTCCGCACCAAACAGGCCGACTACGATTTAATTATTGTTGATTCCACCGATCCTTTCGGCCCGGGCGAGGGTCTGTTTACCCGGGAGTTTTACGGCAACTGCTACAAAGCCCTGCGCGATGACGGCATTATGGTTAATCAGCACGAAAGCCCCTTTTATGAGGCCGACGCTCTGGCCATGCAGCGCGCCCACAGCCGAATCTGCGCCAGTTTTCCGCTCAGTCGGGTTTATCAGGCGCATATTCCCACCTACCCCTCCGGCCATTGGCTGTTTGGCTTTTCTTCCAAAAAATATCATCCGGTTAAAAACCTGCGGGCGCAGGAATGGAACAGCCGCGGCCTGCGAACACAATATTACACTACCAACCTGCACCAAGGCGCTTTTGCCCTGCCCGCTTATGTGGAAAAACTTCTGGAGGACGTGGAAGATGTCGATTAACAATATCCCAAAAAGTATCCAAAAAAACTGCCAAACTTTTCTGGCTTGCGAGGCTGATTTTACCGAAGCCGAGATTGTGCTTTTCGGCGCGCCCTATGACTCCACCACCTCCAACCGCCCCGGCGCCCGCTTTGGCAGCGCCGCCATCCGGGCGGAATCTTTCGGACTGGAAACCTACAGCCCCTATCAGGACCGGGATTTGACCGAGCGCGCAATCTGCGACTGCGGCGATTTGGAACTGCCTTTTGGCGACAGCGCGCAAACTCTGGCCGCAATCGAGCAGCACGCCGGGCAAATCCTGGCCGCCGGCAAGCTGCCCTTTATGCTGGGCGGCGAGCACCTGCTGACTCTGGGGACGGTGAGGGCAGCCGCCCAACGACACCCGGATCTTTGTCTGCTGCATTTTGACGCGCACACCGATCTCCGCGAGGCCTATTTGGGCGTAAGCCTTTCCCACGCCTCGGTAATCCGCCGCTGCTGGGAAATTCTGGGCGACAAACGGATTTATCAATTCGGTATCCGCTCCGGTGAGCGGTATGAATTTGCCTGGGCGGCGTCTGGGCATACCCAACTGCAAAAATTTGATTTTACCGGTCTGGAGCAGGCTTTGGCGGAATGTGCGGACAAGCCGGTTTACTTCACGCTGGATTTAGACGTTTTAGATCCCGGCGTTTTCCCCGGCACCGGCACGCCGGAACCGGGCGGCGTCAGCTTTTTACAGCTGATGCAGGCGGCGGTGCAGGTCTGCCGGCAGGCCAACGTAATAGCCTGCGACGTGATGGAACTGGCCCCCCACTATGACCAAAGCGGTATATCAACCGCCGCGGCCTGTAAGATTGTCCGCGAGATGTTACTAGCGCTGTAGGGGCGTTGCTGAACGCTCGTCTTTGAGTTTATCAATCGCCTTTAATACCAATTTACCTTAATATAAATTTACTTTTTAAATCAGGAGAAAAATTATTATGGGAAAAGCAATGATTATCGGCTGCGGCGGCGTCGCCTCCGTAGCCATCCACAAATGCTGCCAGAACAGTGAAGTCTTTACCGAACTTTGTCTGGCCAGCCGTACCAAAGCAAAATGCGACGCGCTGCGCGACAAACTGGCCGGGCAGACGGCAACCAAAATCAGCACCGCACAGGTTGACGCCAACAACGTTGAGGAACTAACCCGCCTGATCGATGCCGAAAAGCCGGATGTTGTCTTAAATCTGGCCCTGCCCTATCAGGATTTGTCAATTATGGAGGCCTGTTTGGCGGCGCGCGTTCCCTATGTAGACACCGCCAACTACGAACCGGAAGACACCGCCAAGTTTGAATATAAATGGCAGTGGGCTTATCGCGAACGTTTCGAGCAGGCCGGCATTACCGCACTTTTGGGCAGCGGTTTCGACCCCGGCGTAACCGGCGTTTTTTCCGCCTACGCACTGAAACATCATTTTGACGAAATCAACTATATTGATATTTTAGACTGCAACGCCGGCGACCATGGTTATCCTTTCGCCACCAATTTCAACCCGGAAATCAATATCCGCGAGGTTTCGGCCAACGGCAGCTACTGGGAAGACGGCCATTGGGTGGAAACCGCGCCAATGGAGATTAAACGGGTTTACAACTTCCCGCAGGTTGGCGAAAAGGATATGTACCTGCTGCACCATGAAGAGCTGGAATCACTGGCGCTGAATATGCCGGGAATTAAGCGGATTCGCTTTTTTATGACTTTCGGCCAAAGTTATCTGACGCACCTCAAATGCCTGGAAAACGTCGGTATGACCTCGATTAAGCCGATTGAGTTTGAGGGCAAACAAATTGTGCCGCTGCAATTTCTGAAAGCCGTCCTGCCGGACCCCGCCTCGCTGGGGCCGCGTACCAAGGGCAAAACCAACATCGGCTGTATCTTCACCGGCCAAAAGAACGGCCAAACCAAACGTTATTACCTCTATAACGTCTGCGACCATGAAAAATGTTATCAGGAGGTGGGTTCGCAGGCCGTGGCCTACACCACCGGCGTACCGGCCATGATTGGCGCAATGCTGGTTATGCAGGGCGTCTGGCAGAAACCCGGCGTGCATAACATCGAGGAGTTCGACCCCGATCCTTTCATGGACGCGCTGAACCGCTGGGGCCTGCCCTGGCAGGAAAGCTTTAACCCGGAGTTGGTGGACTAAATGCCGGACGTAATCTATCAGCCCGGCCAACTGCCCAGCCCCTGCTATATCATCGACGAGGCGCTGCTGGAAGAAAATCTGCGCCTGCTGCAAGGCCTAAGCCAGCGAACCGGCTGCCGGATTTTGCTGGCGCAAAAAGCCTTTGCCTGCTACGCGCTCTATCCGCTGCTTGGCCGTTATTTGCAGGGAACCGCGGCCAGCGGCCTTTATGAGGCGCGGCTGGGGCGCGAGGAAATGGGCGGCGAGGTTCATGTTTTTAAACCGGCCTATACCGAGGCGGAATTTGCCGAACTGCTGCCGCTGGCCGATCATATCATTTTCAATTCTGGCAGCCAGCTGCAAAAATTTGCGCCCCAGGCGCGGGCGGCCGGCAAAAGCGTCGGCCTGCGCGTCAATCCGGAATTTTCCACCCAAAGCCACGCCATTTATGATCCCTGCTCGCCCGGCTCGCGGCTGGGGGTGCGCCGGGCCGATTTTGACCCCGCCTGGCTGCCCCTGCTGGACGGCCTGCATATGCACACCTTATGCGAACAGGACAGCGACGCTTTAATTAAAACCGTAAACGCGCTGGAAGAAAAATTCGGCGAATTTCTCCCCCGGCTGAAATGGCTCAATCTGGGCGGCGGCCACCATATCACCCGCCCCGGCTACGACCTACCGTCCCTGGAGGATTGTCTGCTGCGCCTGCATAAGCAATATGGCCTGCAAATTTATCTGGAACCCGGCGAGGCGGTGGCGCTAAACTGCGGCTTTCTGCGCTGCACCGTACTGGACGTTTTACCGCCGGAGAACGGCGCGCCGCAATGCGTCATTTTAGACGCCTCCGCCGCCTGCCATATGCCGGACGTTTTGGAAATGCCCTACCGCCCGCCGCTGGCCGGCTCCGCCCGGCCCGGAGAGCTGCCCTATACCTACCGGCTGGGCGGCCCCACCTGTCTGGCCGGCGATATTATCGGCGACTATTCTTTCGCCCAGCCCCTGCAACCCGGCGACCGGTTGACTTTTAGCGATATGGCAATCTACACCATGGTTAAAAACAACACCTTTAACGGTATGCCCCTGCCGGCTATTATACTGCGCGCCGCCGACGGCCAGTATCGCCTGCACCGGCAGTTTGGCTATGCCGATTTCAAAGGCCGGCTGTAACCTCAAACCTTAGTTAGGAGCCTGAAATGGATTTGCTGCATTTTCTGATTGTCTGCCCGCTGGTTTTTCTGGCCGGCTTTGTGGACGCTATCGCCGGCGGCGGCGGTTTAATCTCCCTGCCGGCCTATCTGCTCGCCGGCCTGCCGGTACATAACGCTATCGCCACCAACAAAATGAGCAGCGCCATGGGCACTGCTCTTACCACCTGGCGCTATGCCCAAAGCGGCTATGTCAACTGGCGGCTGGCGCCCCTCTGCGTGCTTTGCGCCTTTCTCGGCTCCGCCGGGGGCGCTAATCTGGCCCTGCTGATCAGCGAAGACGTTCTGCGCGCCCTGCTGCTGGTTATCCTGCCCCTAACCGGCCTTTATGTGTTGCGCAGCCAAAGCCTGAACTCCGCCGCCCGGCCGCCCGGCCAGATTTCGGGCGGCAATCCGCGCCGGGTTGGTCTACTGGCCGCGCTGGCCGCTTTCTTTATCGGCATTTACGATGGCTTTTACGGCCCCGGTACCGGTACGTTCTTAATCCTGCTGCTGGCAGGCATGACGCAAATGCCGCTGACCAAGGCCAACGGCCTAACTAAAATCATCAATCTAACCACCAATCTGGCGGCGCTGCTGGTCTTTCTGCTGAACGATCAGGTGCTGCTGCCGCTGGGGCTGGCCGCCGGATGTTTCAGCGTTGCCGGCAACTATCTTGGTGCACGCTGTTTTTCCAGCCATGGCGCGGCCATTGCCCGCCCAATTATTCTGCTGGTGCTGGCAATCTTCTTCATAAAAATAGTAATTGAGTTTTTCTAATTTCCCTAAAAATTAAGCCCTGCGTTAATTTGCTAACGCAGGGCTTAATTTTTAAGCAGTTTTTAGTTTATCGGCTGAAAATTCTCACAAATATAAGCAACCCCGCAAAAATTCCAAATCACCACCGCCAGCGACGCCGCCGTCAGCAGCCAAATCAAAGCGGAACAGGCGTAATAGCTCCAGCGTTTGTGGCAAAACTGCCGCAAAGCCTGTAAGGCCAGAGCAATAAACGGCGCAATCAGCGGGATAATCAACGCCATACCGGGCAATATAGAACTTACCGGACAGGCATAGTCATCAGCAATGCCAATGCCAGAGGCCACCGCCAGGCGGCCAAAAAGAATCAACAGCAGATTGGTTATCCCCAGCAGCAGCCCCCAGGGATGAATTTTGTTCTCATCCGGCAAAGGGCGCGCGCCCAACAGCCAGTTTTTCATCGTCAACGTGTTCATAATAAAAACGCTCCTCTCTATATACTATCCAACTACTGGTTATATTTTAGCACAAAGGAGCGTTTATTGCAATATTTTTTAGAACAGTTTTAAGGCAAAGTTTTGTAAAACTCGGCAAAAGCCGCTCCGTCCAGCAAAATATATACTGTCGAAACCACCAGTATCACCAGAGCCACAAGCATACAGTTAAAATAGCCTTTACCGCTGCGGCAGAATTTACGTCCAAGCAAAGCCAGCCATACCAGCGCCGGACTAAGCAGCAAAACCCTGTCCGGGCGCGCGCACAAAGCCTGCCAACGGCTGGCAAAGCCAGAAAATTTTCGCACATAAATCAGCTCAAAACCGAATAACTGCACACCCAAAGAAAGTATCAGCAGAGCCAAAGCCGCCAGAATAAACCCCAGATAATCGGCATATTCCTCCGACGGAGGTTTGCGCATACTGTCAATGAACCAGACGCGCAGTTTTTTCAGCAACATAACAAAAACCGCCTTTCCTATCATGTTTATATCATACCATAGGTCAGACGGTTTTTTATTAAGATTTTCTTAAGATTATCTTAAAAATTAGTCGGCTACCACCATATCGGTAAGCCCGGCGCCATTAAGCACCATTGGATAGACCATTTCCTCCTTGGCAATCATACATTCCACCAAGGTCAGGCGAGGGCTGGCCAGCGCCGCCCGCAAAGTCGATTCAACATCCTCCGGCCGCTCCAGGCGGAAATAAGCCATATCATAAGCCGCGGCGATTTTGGCAAAATCCGGGTTGCCCTCCAAATCTATACCAAAGTAGCTGCCGTTCACATAATATTTTTGCAGCTGGCGCACCATACCCAAATTGCTGTTGTTGGATAAGATTACTTTAATCGGCAAATTGTGCGCCTTAGCCGTAGCCAATTCATTCATCGTCATCTGAAAACTGCCGTCGCCGGTAATACAAACCACCTGCTCGCCGGGGGCCGCCAGCTGCGCGCCCACCGCCGCCGGGAAGCCATAACCCATAGTCCCCAAACCGCCGGAGCTGATAAAACCGCCCCTGCGGCGGGAATTATAAAACTGCGCCGCCGCCATCTGGTGCTGGCCAACATCGGTGGTAACAATCGCTTTGCCCTTAGTTTGGCGGTTCAATTCGGCAATAACATCGCGCAGGTGCAAAGCCGCCTCTCCGCCGCCTTTCGGCTCATAAACCTCGCTGCTTAACGCCCGCCGGCTTTCAATCTTGGCGCGCCAGGCGGTATGCTCCGCCGGGTCCAGATACTCCAGCATCACCTCAATAATCGCCGCCGCGTCGCCCACAATCGGCACGTCAATCATCACATTTTTACCAATTTCCGCCGGGTCGACGTCCACATGGATAATCTGCGCGTCCCTGGCAAATTCCGCCACATTAGCCGTAACCCGGTCGTCAAAGCGCGCGCCGATTGCCAGCAGCACATCGCACTCCGACACCGCCAGATTGGCCGCCGGCGCGCCATGAATCCCCAGCATACCGATCAGATAACCGTCGCGGAACGGATAGGCCGCCTTGCCCATCAGGGTTACCGCCACCGGCGCGTCCAGGCGGTGCGCCAGATTTTGGAGCAGCTCCTCTGCGCCGGCGCTGATCACGCCGCCGCCGGCATAAATCAGGGGCCTTTTGGCCTCCTGCAACACCTTGCAGGCGTTTTGAATTTTCAAACGGTGCCCCTTAAAGGTCGGTTTATAGCCGGGCAAGTCAATTTTGCCGGGGATCTCGGCCCGGCAGGGGCTATCCGCCACATTTTTGGGCACGTCCACCAACACCGGCCCCGGCCGCCCGGTTGTCGCCAGATAAAAGGCTTCTTTAATCACCTGGGGCAAATCGTTAACGTCAGTAACCAGATAACTATGCTTAACAATCGGCCTGGTGATGCCGGTTATATCAATTTCCTGAAAGGCGTCGGTGCCGATCATGGAAGTCGAAACCTGGCCGGTAATCGCCACCAACGGAATAGAATCCATATAGGCGGTGGCCAGCCCCGTAACCAGATTGGTAGCCCCCGGGCCGGAGGTGGCAATGCAAACGCCGGCCTTTGCGCCAAGGCTGGCGCGGGCATAGCCGCTGGCCGCGTGGGTCGCGCCCTGTTCGGTGCGCGTCAAAATATTTTTAATCTGCCTGGATTCGCGCAAAGCCTCAAAAATGCTTAAAACCGCGCCGCCCGGATAGCTGAACACCGTATCCACATTTTCCAGCTCCAGGCAGGCAATAATCGCCTGCGCGCCGTTAATTCTTTCTGCCGCCAAAGCGCTCACCCCTTTTCTCCGCGCACCATGGCAATAATGCCGGTGCGGCTCATCTTTTGTATGCCGAATGGCCGAAAAGCCTGCTCCACAGCGTCCAGCTTGCTGTGCGTGCCGGTGGCCTCAATAATAAAGCTTTTTTTGTTAATATCCACAATTTTTATGCGGAATATTTCGCAGAGGTGCATAATCTCCACTCGATCCTCTTTGTTAGCCAAAACTTTCAGCATCAAAAGTTCGCGGCCGACATATTCTTCGGCGGTTACGTCGTTAATCTTCAGCACCTCCACCACCTTGTGCAGCTGCTTGGTAACCTGCTCAATAATGCGGTCGTCGCCCTCTACCACAATCGTCATACAGGAAACGCCGGGGTTCTCGGTGCTGCCCACCGTCAGGCTGTTGATGTTATAGCCGCGGCGGCTGAACAGGCCCGCCACGCGCACCAGCACGCCGGAGCGATCCTGCACCAGCACATTCAGTATATGCTTCATAGCCCATCCTCCTGGAAAATTATCTGACCGTTACCGCGCCGGTGGAGGCCGAGGTTACGCGCTGGGCGTATTTCGCCAGATAGCCTTTTTTAATCTTCGGCTCCGGCTGCCGCCAGTTTTTGCGCCGCTCTTCAAGCTCATCCTCCGATACCGCCAAGTGCAGGCTGCCGGCGTTGATGTCGATCTCGATCAAATCGCCCTCCTGCACCAGACCAATCAGGCCGCCCTCCGCCGCCTCCGGCGAAACATGGCCAATCGCCGCGCCGCGGGTGGCGCCGGAAAAACGCCCGTCCGTAATCAGCGCCACCGATTCGCCCAGCCCCATACCCTGAATAGCCGAGGTTGGGGTCAGCATCTCACGCATACCTGGGCCGCCCTTGGGGCCTTCATAGCGGATTACCACCACGTCGCCGGCTTTAATCTGCCCGCCGGTGATCGCCGCCACCGCCTCTTCTTCGCCGTCAAAAACTCTGGCCGGGCCGCTGTGCACCAGCATTTCCGGCGCCACCGCCGCCCGCTTCACCACCGCGCCGTCCACAGCCAGATTGCCCCGCAAAATCTTCAGGCCGCCCTTTTGGCTGTAAGCGGTATCCTTGCTGCGGATAACCTCCGGCAGCAGAACTTTGGCCCCCTGAATATTCTCGCCCAGAGTATGGCCGGTTACCGTCATAGTTGTGCAGTCCAACAGGTTTTGCCCGGCCAGCTCCGCCAGCAGAGCAGACATACCGCCCGCCGCCTGCAAGTCCTCAATGTGATGTTCGCCCGCCGGGGCCAGCTTGCAAAGGTGCGGCGTATACTCGCTGATTTCATTAATCATATCCAAATCCAGCTTAACCCCGGCCTCATGCGCAATAGCCGGCAGATGCAGCACCGTATTAGTGGAACAGCCCATCGCCATATCCGCAATCAGGGCGTTCTTAAAGGCCGCCGCCGTCATAATATCATGCGGGCGAATATCCGCAGCCAGCAGCTCCATAACCTGCATACCGGCCTTTTTAGCCAGACGCAGACGGCCGGAATCCACCGCCGCCACCGTGCCGTTGCCCGGCAGCGCCATGCCCAGAACCTCGCAAAGGCAGTTCATAGAGTTGGCCGTAAACATCCCGGAACAGCTGCCGCAGGTGGGGCAGGCGTTCTGCTCGATAGCGTCCAACTCGGCCTGGGTGATTTTACCGGCGGCAAAAGCGCCGGAAGCCTCAAAGTTAGAGTTCAGATCCAAAGTCCGGCCCTGCAACTTGCCGGCCAGCATCGGCCCGCCGCTGACGAACACGCAGGGCAGATCCAGCCGCGCCGCCGCCATCAGCATACCCGGCACAATTTTATCACAGTTGGGGATAAAAACCAGCGCGTCAAAAGCGTGCGCCAGCGCCATAGTTTCCGCCGAATCGGCAATCAGTTCCCGGCTGGCCAGGGAATACTTCATGCCGACGTGACCCATGGCGATACCGTCGCAAACCGCAATGGCCGGAAACTCCAGCGGGGTGCCGCCGGCCAGGCGCACGCCAGCTTTCACCGCCTCGGCAATCTGGCGCAGGTGCATATGCCCCGGCACAACTTCGTTAAAAGAATTGACAATGCCCACCAGCGGCCGGTCAATCTCTTCCGGCGTCAGCCCCAGGGCATAAAGCAGCGAACGCTGCGGCGAGCGCAGATAGCCCTCTTTCATCTCCCGGCTTTTCAACTCACATTTATTTTCGCATTTACATTCTGTCATTTTCAACACCTCTGTTTTATGTTAATTGCTCTATTTAGCTATATAGAGTTTATTTTACCACATTTTTATGTGAATTACCAGCTTTTTTTATAATAAATTTAGCGGCTCCACATCAACCGCCAAATTAACCTGTCGGGGCAGGCGCGCCGCGGCGATTGCTGCCCGCGCCCAACTGCGCAGAGCCGCCAGCTCCCGACCTTTTAAGAGAATTTGCAGCCGGTGGCGGTCCTTAATTTTGGCCCTGGGGCAGGGCTTCGGCCCCCAATACTGCAAAGCGCCGGGCGGCTCCTGCCGATTGTCCAGCTCCACCTGCAAATTATAAGCCAAGCCGCGCGCCGCCTCCCAGGCCGGGGATAATTCCACCGCGCTGATTACCAGCCGGAGCAGCGAACTGAACGGCGGATAAGCAGCCAAACGGCGGCTTAAAATTTCCTGCTGATAAAACTGCTGATAATCCTGCCGGGCCGCCGCCCGCAAAACGGAGGATTCCGGCTGATAAGTCTGCACAATAACCTCGCCGACCTCGCCGCTGCCCACCGCCCGACCGGCCCGGCCCGCCACCTGACAGGTCAGCTGAAAAGCCCGCTCGCCGCTGCGCAGATCCGGCATATGCAGAGCAATGTCGGCGGCCACCACGCCCACCAGCGAAAGGCGCGGAAAGTCCAGCCCCTTGGCAATCATCTGCGTACCTACCAGAATATCCACCCGGCCGTCCAGCATATCCTGATAAACCTGCGCATAGCTGCCGCGCTCAGCGGTAACATCCCGGTCCAGGCGGGCAATTCTGGCTTCGGGCAGCAGATTTTGGGCAGCCTCGGCCAGCTTTTGGGTGCCCGCGCCAAAAAAGCGGATTGCCGCCGAGCCGCATTTAGGGCAGCGAACAGGCGGCGGCAGGGTCTGGCCGCAGTAGTGGCATTTCACAACCTCGTCGCCGATATGATAGGCCATCGCCACCGAGCAATGCGGGCACTCCACCACATAACCACAGCTGCGGCAGGAAATAAAAGATTCATAACCCCGGCGGTTCAAAAACAACAGGCTTTGCCGGCCAGCCTGCCAGTTGGCCACCAGCTTTTGCTGCAAAAGCCGGCTGAAAATGCTGTTATTGCCCTGCTGAAACTCCCGGCGCATATCCACCAGCTGAACCTGCGGCAGACTGCCGCTCACCCGGTGCGGCAGGCGGCAAAGCAGATATTCCCCCTGCTCCGCCCGCCAATAGGTTTCCAAATCCGGCGTGGCGCTGCCCAAAACCAAACCGGCCCCACACAGCCGGCAGCGCTCGCGCGCCAAAACCCGAGTATGAAAACGAGGCGCATTGTCCTGCTTATAGCTGGCCTCATGCTCCTCATCAATAACCACCAGCCCCAAATTGGGCGTGGGCGCAAAAATAGCGGAACGCGCGCCGATTACCAAAGCGTAACGCCCCTGGGCAATGCCCAGCCAGGCGGCGCGGCGCTCCGCTCCCGTCAGGCCGGAGTGCAAAACCGCCACGCCGCCGCCGAAGCGGCTTTGGAACACCCGCACCGTCTGGGGGGTCAAGGCAATCTCCGGGACCAGAATAATACTTTGCCGGCCTTTTTGCCGCTGTTCTTCCGCCAGGCGCAGATAAATTTCCGTCTTGCCGCTGCCGGTAACCCCATGCAGCAGCACCGGCTTTTGCGCGGCCCCCGCCTGAAAATTGGCCGATATTTCAGCCAGCGCCGCCGCCTGTTCGGCGCTCAAGGCGGGCCGTTCGGCGCGTTCTCCCGTTGCCGGCGGCTGCCCGGGCCAGACAATTTCCTCGACAACCCGCAAAAGGCCTCGCTCCTGCAAACTGCGCACGGTAGCCAAAGAGGCCTGCGCCTGCTCCTGCAAGGCGTTCAGTTCCATATCGCCGCCCGCCGCCTGCAGGCAGGCCAAAACCTGCTTTTGTTTAACGCCCGGCGGCGCGCCCGCCAGCCCCGTCAAACTCACCCGGCGGCGCGTCTGCGCCCGGGGCATTTTGCCGGTTAGATACATCCCCGCCGGCAGCATGGCCTGCAAAACGCTGACCCAACTGCACAGGTAATAATCCGCCGCAAAGCGTGAAAGCGCCAGCAAGTCCGGGCCAAACAGCGGCTGCGGGCTGATTATTCGGCCAAGCGGTTTAATTTTATCCGCCGGCCAGTCCACGGCGGCGCAAAGTTCCACCACCACCGCCTCCAGCCGCTGGCGGGCAAACTCCACCTCCACAATCTGGCCCAGCTGAATGGCAGGCCGCAAATCCGCCGGGATTTGATAATAAAATATACGATTCAGCGTGGCGGTTTTTTTGTTAACCACCACGCCGGCAAAATTTTTCTCTTCCATATTAATAATCTTTTATATAAAATTCTGTATTCACAATAAGGATGTTGAGAAATGTTCAGATTTGGGTGCGTCATAAGCGAAAGGAGGGAGGCGTACTAATAGTACGTTGACCGACTTGAGCCGCAATGACAAGCCCAAAGATGGACTTTTATCGACATCCTCGATAGATAGCCTCGGCGTCCGCCATACTGAGCTTCTTAAAGTTACCCACCGTATCGCCGCAAGCCGCCTTAAGCTGCGCCACCAGCTGCGGAATTGCCTCCTCCGGCACGTCCAGATGCTCCAGCCTGCTGGGCAGCCCCAGCCCCTTCAAAAACTCCTGATAGCGGTCGATACCGGCCAGCGCCATCTGCCGTTTGTCATCGCTCGCCGGCACCTGCCAAACCCGCTCGGCCAGCCGGGCGAACAACTCCACATCTTCGTCAACGCAATAGCGCATCCAGGCCGGGAACACCACCGCCAAAGCCGCGCCGTGCGCCGAATCAAACAAAGCGGAAAGCTGGTGCGCCAGCGCATGGCTGGCCCAGTCCTGTTCGCGCCCCACGCCGCAAATATTGTTGTGCGCCAACATCCCGGCCCACATCAGCGCCGCCTGCGCCTGATAATCCTCGCTGTCAATAATCACACGCATAGCCACGTCTTTAACCGCCAGCAAAACGGCCTCGCACATCCGGTCGGTTACGGCGTTATCCGGCGTTTTACTGAAGTAGCGTTCCAAAATATGCGCCATTATATCACAAATACCGCAGGCGCTCTGGTATTTGGGCAGCGTAAAGGTTAATTCCGGATTTAAAATGGCGAATCTGGGCCGCAGGCAATCGCTTTTAGTACCCTTTTTAATTTTGTTTTCCTCATCGGTAATCACCGTATTGGGCGAGCCCTCGCTGCCCGCCGCCGGAATTGTCAGCACCACGCCCACCGGCAAAGCTTTTTCCACCGGCTTTCCGCGGTAAAAATCCAAAAAATCACCGTCATAAAGCAGCCCGGCAGCTACCGCCTTGGCCGTATCAATCACCGAGCCGCCGCCCACAGCCAGCAGAAAATCCACCTGCTCCGGGCGCGCCGCCTCAATCGTTTGATAAACAAAGGAACTGCCCGGATTGGGCTGCACGCCGCCCAGCAGCAAAAAATCCACCCCGGCAGCGTCCAGAGAATCCACAATCTCCTGTAGGCGGCCGCTGCGCAGAACCGAACCGCCGCCATAAAGCACCAACACCTTTTTTGCGCCGCATTGGGCAAGATATTTGCCGGTGCGCTTATGTTCGTCTGCGCCAAAAATAAACCTGGTCGGGCTGTTAAAAATAAAATTTTCCATCAAATAACAACTCCCCATTTAATTTTTTTATATTTTTTTAAATATTTTTCATAATCTAAATTTTTTTAATAATCCAAATATTTTTCATAATAAGCGTCGCTTTGCAGCCAGCGGTAGATAATGGCCGCGCCCTCGCCGCGCGTAATCAGTTTATCCGGAGCGAAACTGTCCGCGCCCACGCCGTTCATAATACCCAATGCTGACAGGTTGGCCACCGCCGCCCTGGCCCAGACGTAGCCCTCCTGCATATCGGCATAAACCAGCGGCAGGCCGTCTGCGCCGCCACCCACCGCCCGGTTCAGCATCACCGCCGCCTCGGCTCTGGTTATGTAAGCGTCCGGCCGCACGGTGCCGTCCTGATAGCCGGACAAAATCCCCCGCGCCGCCGCCCGGTAAATATCCTCATAGGCCCAATGACCAGTGGCCAAATCCGTATAAAGCCGCTCCGCCAGGGCGTTGTCCGATTCCGGACTAACCCTGTCCAAAACCCGGTTCAGCAGCGCCGCAAACTGGGCGCGGGTCAGGCGTTCGTTAACCCCAAAATAATTGGCCGAAAGTCCATTCACCAGCTGGGGCGTACTGTAATAAAGCCCCAGAACGCTTTCCGCCGCCCAATGGTTATTCAAATCGCTAAAAGGCGAAATCACCGAGTACAAAGCCAGCTCCGAGCCGTAGCTGATCAGCGGAGCCGCCCCCTGATAGTTGTAGCTGACACTGTTGTTGTCCGGCAGATATTCACAGGTGTAGATCAGACGGTTGGCGTTGACAATATTGGCAAAACGCGCCCAGTCGATCATCTGGCCGCCCACCGATTCCGCCGTATAAGAAAAGGTCGGGTCCGCCACCAGCCAGCCCACGCCGGCAATATAAAACTCCACCCAGTTATGACGCAAAACGTCGGCGTTAATATGGCCGCTGGCGCTTAGAACATTATTCTGCACCGCGTCCGGATTATAGGCAAAGCCGCCGCAAACTCTGGCCGGAATACCCACCGCCCGCAGACAGGCCGCATATAAATTGGCGTAATCAACACAGTTGCCGCTGCCGCTGTGAAAAGCATCCAGCGCCGAATGGCTCTCGCGCTCTTGATTATCGTATTTCAAATGATTATTAACCGCTGAAAACAACAACCGCGCCCTAAGATAGGGGTTGCCCGAGGCTGCCGTTGCTGCCTGCGCAAAAGAAATAATTTCCGGCGCATCAGAATTAATCTCGCCGGAGGGCGCCAGATAAGCGTCCAGCCCATTCAGCGGCAGATTGCCGTCCATACTGCTCACGTCATAACTAACGCAATAGTTCTGCACCGCCACCCGCTGCACCAGTTCCACGCTCTGGCCCACCGGCAGTTCGTCAATATAATAATGCGCCAGGCGACTGCCGTCGGCCGCCTGCTCAATACTGTCCGGCTGGGGGGATAGCTCCTCGCCCAACACATCCTGCCAATGCACGCTCTGGTTAGAGGCCAGCGGCACCGCCAAATTGATACCGTGAATTGGCCGGGCGCTGCGATTTTCCACCCGTACCGTATTAATAACCGTATAAATGCGCCCGCCGTCGCGCTGCACATATTCATCCGCCGCCCGAGCAGCCGCCGGGCAAGCCAAAAACAGCGCCGGCAGCAGCGCGGCCAGCAAAACAGCCAACCAAAAGCGCCGGCTTGCACCGTACCCTTGATACATATAAAAACTCCTTAACACAACAAAACTATCAAAACTTTTTAGCTGAAACCAAAACGTTTATCCATATTTCAACCTATTATAGCATACTCCAAAACAAAAAGCAAACATTTATAACAATTATAGCATTTTTTCGCCGGTAAATTTTTGCCTGAACAGGAAATTAAAAAAAATGCTGGTTTTTGCGCGGCGGATATGATATAATGTGAACACACAGCGATTGCCAAGTCCGCAGGACGCAGGCAGAGCTGATGTTGAACAAATACCATAGTGCAATCTGTAAAATAAGATGCAATAACCTCGTTCCTATGGTATGATATATGATATATGATATTGGCAAATATTTAAAATAAAGGAGTATCGCCCACACTATGAGCAAACATAAAAAGAGCAAATATCAAAAAAGCAGCCAATCTAAAAAAGAACCGCAAACCGCCTGGGAGGCCGTTAAGGATTTGTTCCGCAACCCCTTTGAATACCGCAAAAAGAACAAAAACAATTTTTGGGGCAAGCTTTTAGGCGGGCTTTGTATATTTCTGGCAATTTGCCTGTTGTTTTATTTAACCGGCAACAACATCTAAGCGTCAATCAGCTTAATTCAAACAAACCGGTGTAGAGCTGATAATAACGCCCCCGCTGATTCAGCAAGTCGGCATGGTCGCCGCGTTCAATAATCCGGCCGTCCTCAATCACCAAAATAGCGTCGGCGTTGCGCACGGTAGAAAGCCGGTGCGCAATCACAAAAACCGTCCGCCCCTCCATCAGGCGGTTCATACCCTTTTCAATCAAAGCCTCGGTGCGCGTATCAATAGAACTGGTAGCCTCGTCCAAAACCAAAACCGCCGGGTTAGCCACCGCCGCCCGGGCAATCGTCAAAAGCTGGCGCTGCCCCTGCGATAAATTGCCGCCGTCGCCGCTGATCGGCGTAGCGTAACCCTGGGGCAAATGGCGGATAAAACTGTCGGCGTTAGCCAGACTGGCCGCCGCCTCCACCTCGGCGTCGCTGGCGTCCAGCCGGCCATAACGAATATTCTCGCGGATTGTGCCGCTGAACAAATGGCTGTCCTGCAAGACAAAAGCCATTGAACGGCGCAGATCCGCTTTTGTTATTTGCCGCAGTTCAATGCCGTCATAGCTAATGCTGCCGGTTTCAATATCATAAAAACGGTTCAGCAGATTGGTTATCGTGGTTTTGCCCGCGCCGGTGGAGCCAACCAGCGCAATCTTCTGCCCCGGCTTGGCATAAAAGCTTACGCCATGCAGAATTTCTTTTTCCGGCGTATAGCCAAAGGCCACATCCCGCAGGCGCACCTCGCCCCGCACCGGCCGCAGTTCTCCGTCCGGCATCTGCCAAAACAGGCCCTCGTCCTGCCGGCACAGGTGCACCTGCCCTTCGTCAAACTCCGGCTTTTCGTCCAAAAGCTTAAAAATCCGCTCGGCGCCGGCCATAGCCAGCAAAACATTGTTAAACTGCTGCGAGATTTGCGTAACCGGCTGGGCAAACTGCCGCGTCATCTGCAAAAACGCCGCCAGCGTACCCAAATCCAGCCAACCGCCCACCGCCAGCGCCGCGCCAACCACCGCCGTCAGCGCGTAATGAATATAAGAGAGGTTACCCATCACCGGCATCAGAATATTGGCAAAAGTATGGGCGTTGGTGGCCGCCCGGCAGAGTTCGTCATTCAGCCGGTTAAAGTCCTGTTTGCTGGCCGCCTCGTGCTGAAAAACCTGTACCAGTTTCTGCCCGCCGATCATCTCCTCCACATAACCGTTCAGGCTGCCCAACGCCGCCTGCTGATTTTTGAAATAAAGACTGCTGCGCCGGCCAATCAGGCGCACCGTAAACAGCATAACCGCCAGCATCAGCAGCACCAGCAGCGTCAGCGCCGGGCTTAAAAACAGCATCGCGCCAAAAACGCCGATCACCGTAACCGCCGAGGCCAAAAGCTGCGGCAGCCCCATACTTAGCGTATCATGCAGCGCGTCGGTATCGTTGGTGTAAAGGCTCATCAGTTCGCCATGGCTATGCGTGTCAAAATATTTCAGCGGCAGGCTCTGCATATGCGCAAACATATCCTGGCGGATTTGCGCCAGAGTGTTGGTAGAAATCACCAGCATCAGCCGGTTATAAAGATAAGTGCAGGCCGTTCCCAACAGATAGACACCCGCCATCAGTCCCATCAGCGCAACGAAACCGGACAAATCCGGGTTTTGACTGCCCACATAGGGCATAATGTAATTGTTAAACAGCGGTTTCAGATAATAGCTGCCCGCCACCGCCGCGCCGGAACTGAACAAAATTGCCAGCATCACCACCAGCAGCCGCAGACGGTATGGCCGCAGATATTGCAGCAGCCGCCCCAGCGTGGCCCGCATATTGCCCGGCATAGGCCGGCCTTTTGGTTTCCCGGAAAATTCGCTTCTTTTTTTAGCCGGCAATTTCTTCATCCCCCTCCTGCTGTGAATAATAAACCTCCTGATAAATATGGTTGCCCGCCAAAAGCTCGGCGTGAGTGCCAACGCCGTCAATCCGCCCGCCGTCCAGAACCACAATCTTATCCGCCTCCATCACCGAGGTTATGCGCTGCGCCACAATCAGCGTGGTAACCCGGCCGCTCGCCGTCAGGTTTTCCGCCAGCGCCCGGCGAATTTGTTTATCGGTGGCCGTATCCACCGCGCTGGTGCTGTCATCCAGAATAATCACCGGCGCTTTACGCAGCAGCGCCCGGGCAATGCAAAGACGCTGCTTTTGCCCGCCGGAAAGATTAACGCCGCCCTGCCCCAAAACAGTCTGGTAACCCGCCGGCAGCGAGGCCACAAAATCATGAATCGCCGCCTGACGGCAGGCTTCCTCCAACTCTGCCTGGCTGGCCTGCGGGTTGCCCCAGCGCAGATTTTCGGCAATCGTGCCGGAAAACAGCAGGTTCTTCTGCATAACGATCGAAACGTTGGCGCGCAGGCCGGCCAGCCGCTGGCGGCGCACATCCCGCCCGCCCACCAGAACCCGGCCGCCCGTAGCGTCATACAGTCGGGGAATCAACTGCACCAGGGTAGATTTGCCGGAGCCGGTGCCGCCGATAATTCCCACAGTTTCGCCGGGCGCAATCCGCAGATTGATATTCTGCAACGCCTCCTCGCCGTCAGGATAGCTGAAACTGACGTTTTCAAAAATAATCTCGCCCTCCCGGCCGGCGGCCGCCGGCTCAACATCCGCGGGCGCAGGTTCGATCATACCGCTATCGGCAGCCAGAACCTCCACAATCCGGCTGACCGAGGCACGGGAAAGAATTAAATTCACGGCAATCATGGCAATCATCATCACCGACATCAAAATCTGGGACACATAGCTGATAAAACTCATCAAATCCCCTTGCAGCATATCGCCGGCAATAATCATATTACCGCCGAACCAGGCCGCCGCCAGCATACAGCCATACATCACCAGCTGCATAACCGGCATGGTCAAAATCATCAAACCCTCCGCCCGAAAAGAGGCCTGCCGCAGTTCATCCACTTTTTTATTAAAAGCGTCTATCTCAAAATCACCGCGCACAAAAGCCTTAACCACCCGGATAGCCGTCAGGTTCTCCTGCGTGCGGGCGTTTAGCTGGTCATACCTGGCAAGCAGCAGCTGGAACAGCCCAAAGGCCCGGCTGAAAATCAAAAAAATCGCCCCGGCCAGCAGCGGCAACGCCGCCAGAAAAATCAGCGCCAGCCGGCTGTTGATGTAAAAGGCCATGGCCGCCGCGCAAACCAGCATAAACGGCGCGCGGAACAAAATACGCAGCGCCATCATCAGCGCCATCTGCGTGTTGGTAACATCGGTGGTCAGCCGGGTGATTAAAGAACCGCTGCCGAACTGATCCAGCCGGCCAAAGGAAAGCTCCTGAATTTTGCCAAACAGGCGCGCCCGCAGGTTTTTGGCAAACCCCATAGCGCCGACCGCCGCCGACCGCCCGGCCAAAACCCCAAACAGGAGCGATAAAAAGGCCAGGGCCACCATCAGCGCCCCCCTGCGCCAGATATAGGCCAAATCCCCCTCCCCGGCCATGCCTACATTAATGATTTGCGCCATAACCAGCGGGATCAAAATTTCCATCACAACTTCGCCCACAATAAAAAGCGGCGTTGCCAGCATCGGCAGACGATACCCCTTAGTGCTGGCGGCCAGAGTCTTAAACATTGCCGTCCTCCTTGCCTATATACATTTTATTTATATCTTTTAATAAGTTTTTCATATATTCCCAAAGCCGGTGAGCATATTGACAAGCCCCGGCAAATCGGCTATAATATATTTGCCTATGATTTATCTAGGCTTTATTTTTTAGCAAAAATCAGCAATTACAGGAGGCCTTATCATGCCGATTAAAATACCCAACGATTTACCGGCCCGCCAGATTTTGGAAGACGAACATATTTTTGTGATGACCGAAACCCGCGCGCTAAGCCAGGATATTCGGCCGCTGCGGATTGGTATTGTCAATTTAATGCCCACCAAAATAGCCACCGAAACCCAGCTTTTGCGCTGTTTGGCCAACACGCCGCTGCAAATTGAGGTGGATTTGATTCACACCCAAAGTTACACCGCCAAAAACACCGCCGAAGAACATCTGGCCACCTTTTACCGCACTTTTGCCGATATTAAGAATGAAAACTACGACGGTTTGATCATCACCGGCGCGCCGGTGGAAAATATGCCCTTTGAAGAAGTGGAATACTGGCCGGAGCTTTGCGCCATCATGGATTGGTCGCAAAACCATGTGCACAGCACCATGCACATTTGCTGGGCCTCGCAGGCCGGGCTGTATTATCACTACGGCGTCCCCAAGCAGCAGTTGCCCGCCAAACTGAGCGGCATTTATCCCCACCATCTGCTTAACCCCAAAGCGCGGCTGTTCCGCGGTTTTGACGAGGAATATTTCGCGCCGCATTCCCGCCACACGCAGTCTGACCCCCAGGCAATCGCCCAGCAGCCGGAACTGCGCATACTCTCCGTATCCCCACAGGCCGGCGTCCATATTGTCAGCGACCAGGAAAGCAAGCAGTTTTTTGTCAGCGGCCATTCCGAATACGACCTCTATACCCTGCGCGACGAGTATCAGCGGGACATAAATAACGGGCTGGACGTACCGCTGCCCCTAAATTATTTCCCCAATGACGATCCCAGCCAAAAACCGGTTAACCATTGGCGGGCGCACGCCAATTTGCTGTTCACCAACTGGCTGAATTATTATGTTTACCAAACCACGCCCTATGACCTGGAAAAAATCTAATTTGCTAAAAGGTACAGACCTGGCAAGCCTGTACCTTTTACTTATTGCCTTAAATAAAGCTACATAAAAAATATATCAAAAAAATATAAACCAAATATTAATTATTTCCGGTTTCCGCCCCAGCGTTATAAACCGCCTCGGCGCCGTAGGCCTCAATCTTATTCACCAACTCGGGCGAAACCTGCTCGGAGCCCTCCGGAAAGGCAGGCTGACTGGCCTGGGACGAAGCCTGCTGCTGGCCAACCTTCGCCGGCTGCGGAGGATTCGCCGCCGCCCATACCGCACCGGCCTGCTTGGGGCGGCCGTCTGCCCAATGGCTGGCCGCCGCGCCTTGAGCAGGCGGCGTTTGCTGATCCAAATTCTGCAACAATTCGTTTTCTTTATTGGTATCCATAAAAAAATCCCCTTTTCTGCATTTATTTTTTATAGCATGGCATAATTGACCGCTATTTATCCTATTATAATAAAAAATATTAGATGCCGGTTGAAAAAAACTCCTGGCAAATAAAGGATTTCGGCTGTTCTTGTAGAATAAAATACTTTTGGAAAAAACATAGTGTATTGCTAAAAATTATAAGCGAATTATAAGAGAGGATTTGAAAATGCGTTCTTTTGCAGCTTTCCGCCCCCAACCAAAAACCAAAAAAACTTTAGCCATACTTTTGTTATTAATATTGGCCCTGATTACGCCAGGCCGCCCCACTATGGCCAGCACTATCCAAATCTATATTGACGGTCAGCTTTTAGACTCCAGCGTGGAGCCGCAGCTAATCGAAGGGCGCACCTTTCTGCCGTTGCGCGCCTGCTCCGAAGCGTTAAGCGCCAGTGTGGAATATGACAGCGCCGCCAAAAGGATTACCATTATCCACGCAGGAACCGAAATTCAGCTAACTGTCGGGCAAACCCAGGCCACCATCAACGGCCAGGCCTATACCATTGACGCACAGCCCTTTTTATATCAGGATTTTACGCTGGTTCCGGTGCGCTTTGTCAGCGAAGCTTTGAACTGTCTGGTAGAATGGGAAGCCCAGACGTCTTCGGTTATGATTTACACCGACGCCGACTCCGGAGTTCAAACTGCCCAGCCCACGTTGACCTGGGATGAGAAAATCCCCCAGACCGACACCATCGCCATTGAGGCTGTGCAGCAAATTAACAATATCCGTCAGCAAAAGAAACTGGAAACCTTTGTAACCCTGGGTGAACTGACCGAAATTGCCGAGGCCCATAATCATGACATGATATCCAACGGCTATTTCGCGACCCAATCGCCCAGTCAGGGCAGCCCGGCTAAACGCGCGCAGGCCTATAATTTGCAGCCGGTTTCGGAAGTTATCGCCAAAGTTAACTATGATGTAAGCACCCTTTCCGCCGTAATCACAGCCTGGATGAATGATCCGGCCACCAATGCAATTTTGTTGAATCCCTCCGCCTCATTCATCGGTATTTCAGCCTATCGCCCACAGGACAGCAGCGTGGTATATTTAACCGCCGAGGTTCTGCCCAGCCGTGCCTATTTCATTGAACAGCCCGCCCACAGCGAAACATCAACCGGCCTGCTGACCTTAAACGGACGCAGCACGGCAAAAACCGAAACGATCAATATTTATAAACTCTCCGCCCAAAATTCCAACATGTATACGGAAAAACGACAGCAAACTGCAACTGTTAACAACACTTATTTCTTCACCGATATTGAACTTTGGGCGCCCGGCAATTATGCCATTAACGTTGCCGACTGCACAGTTTACGTTACCTACAAATAAAAAGTTCTACCATGAGGTGATTTTTTGCTCAGCCTGTTAGCCAGAATAGATGTAGTTATTTTTAACTTTATCAATAAAAAAATCAAATGCCGCTCGTTGGATTTCTTAATGCCTTTTTTTACTCATCTGGCCGGTTTTGCCTCGGTGGTAGGTATTTGTTTGTTTTTTATGCTTTTTATCCCCTCTGTGCCCGGCACAACAATTTTAGGAGCCGTGTTCTTTGCCCAGGCAACCGCCCAAAGCATCAAATTCATTTTTAAAAGAGTACGTCCGCACATCAACCTGCCAGACGTTAACATTGTCAGCAAACTAATGCAGTATGACCCCTCTTTCCCCAGCGCCCACACCGCTACGATAACAGCCTTGGGCGGCGTGGTGGCTCTTCTGCACCCAGCCACGCTGCCCGCAATTATGTTGGTTTGTCTGCTGGTTGGCCTGTCCCGCATCTACCTTGGCCAACACTACCCCGGCGACGTGCTGTTCGGCGCGCTCATAGGCATTCTTGCAGCTGAAATATCCTGTCTGATTTTTCATTAAACTAAAAAAAATCACTTGCAAAAGATTAACAAATATGTTATTATATTAAGGTATCTGGAGACGTATCGAAGTGGTCATAACGAGAACGACTCGAAATCGACGAGGCCATTTTGCCATCCAACCTCACAAACCTTTACCTGATGGGCATTTCCGCCGTTTTCTATGCACTGATTTTGCTGATTTTCTACCGTTTTTCTACACTTTGTAAATTTTTCAAATTTTAATATTTTAATGTTATGGAAGCGTATCGAAGTGGTCATAACGAGCCTGACTCGAAATCAGGTGTACCTGCAAAGGTACCGTGGGTTCGAATCCCACCGCTTCCGCCACTTACAAGCCTGTCTTATGCTAAAGCATTGGGCAGGCTTTTCTCTTGCACAAATAAGGCTCCGGCCACACTGCCGGTCTGAATTTGCGCCGACATATCAAGGTGGGCGTAAATATCCGCCGTTGTGCTGAACGTGGAATGTCCCAGCCATACCTGTATCTGCTTCATCGGTACCCCATTGGCCAGTAACAGACTGGCGCAGGTATGTCGCAAATCATGGAAGCGTATCTTCTTCAAACCAAATTTCTTTATCAGATAAGCAAAGTGTTCCGTTACAAAATTCGGCCTGAACAGCTTGCCCGTCTGGTCTACGCAGATATATTCCCGATAATCCTTGCAGTAGCCCTCCTTGAATACCTTTTGCATAAACTCCTGCTTTTCTTTCTCCTGCAACAGCAGCTCCTCAATAACTGGCAGCAACGGCAACGTCCGAATACTAGACTTGGTTTTCAACACATCTTCACCCACCGGCACAAATTTACCGTCCACTTTGGCTTCGATGATTTTGTGATTGATTGCCAGCGTTTTCTCCTGAAAATTCACTGCCTCCCATTTTAACCCCAGCACCTCACTGCGCCGCAAACCATAATATGCCGCTATCTTAATTGGAAGCTCCAACGGATCACCCTCAATCACCTTAAACAGTTCCAGCATTTCTGCTTCTGTATAATGCGCTGCCTGATAATGGTTCTTTTTAGGCTTATCCACGCTATCTGCCGGGTTTCTGGGTATCATCTCTTTCTTAACCGCACTCTGCAAGGCTTTCCGTAGCACTGCGTGGTAATGAATCACGGTGTTGGTGGTAAGGCCCTCGTCCAGAATTATCTGATAAAAATCCTGTATCTGACTGGCCGTTAACTCGCCCAGAGTAACTCCCAACTCCCGGAAATACTTATCCAGCCGGGCGTCAATCATATTGCGATAGCTATGGTATGTTGAATAGGCTATTGTGGGCTTCACCATCTTTAGCCATTTTTGCAAGTAATCGGCTAACAATATGTCAGCCTCGCTGTGATTTGCCCTTATTTCCTCCTCATTTTCATATTCCTCAAGCAAGCGGTTCAGCTCAGCCTCTGCTTTCCGCTTATTGCCCCGGATTGGAATACCCAGCGGTATCCATTTGGGCTTACGCTTACCATCAACCTTGAGATTTAGCACTGCATAAAATTTGTCATTTTTTATTTGCAAGCATCCTGTCAATGTTCTTTCCTCCAATCTTTAAAATTTGCCTGCTGCTGACAACCAAAACATATCACAACCGACGCAGAAAAGCTAGCTTTATTGCGATAAAACCTGTTAAGCAGTCTTATTTTTGTCAGACAGCACATTCCCTGTTAGATAGGCGATAACGCTTACCTTGGGTATTTTATATGAGCGGCCAACCTTGACGCTGAATATCTCACCGTTAGCCAGCATTTTATAGGCCAGCTTTTTACTGATACCACCCAACATTTTGCACAGCTCCGGTACGGAAATTACGTCTGGATATTTTTCAAACATTTTATCACACTCCTTTTCATTCTTTTCTTTTAAATTTTAATTCAACGATGCCGAAAGTCAGTTTATTTGCCTATGTTTTTGCCGTTCTACTTCGAATCAGTTCCTACCTCAAATTATTTCAGCGGCGTTTTCTTCCTCCGGCTAGCTCATCTGCCCACACATTTTTTGCTTTATTTATGCAGAATCATGGCCTGCTCCAAGAAGGAGTATCACTTCGAAACGGTTATTCAGCTTTCAAAGAACATTAGAGGAGCTATCTAAAAATCTCTATATCCTCCCTATACCCCCTCCCGGATATTAGGCTAGTGGATAACATTTTTCTGAAAATTTTTTGATTTTTTTTCAAAATAATTCGTCCACTCTATATCCCATCTCAGATATATAGGTTCTGGCTAACAGATTTTGGAAATGTTCTTAGATATTTCCCCCCCTAATCCCCCTCCCGAATACCGGGTAAGTGAATACCCATATTTTGAAAATAGATTAACATAAAAATTCAGATAGACAGTTTTTTAATCGCCTATCTGATTCTTTAGACACTTTTTATTGTATAAATTTGATTAATAATGTCAGGCAGTCTTGAATAAATGTCCATTTCATTATATTCCACTTTTACTATTTTTCTTTATAATTAAAAATTTACTTTAATGTAACAAAAAATATAGAAACAGTTTAAATTATATTTCTCACAAAAACTTGTGAAATAATATAATGTATGATATAATAATTATCAATTTAACAGGAAGTTCAAATTAACAGGAAGTTCAAAATGGCAGTATCATATACCAAACTGTGAAAATTACTCATTGATAAGAAAATGAGCAAGGCCGAATTGAGAAAAGCTACAGGAATATCACCTAACACTATGACTAAACTAAATCGTGATGAAAAAGTTTCTTTAAATGTTCTTATAAAAATTTGTGAAATACTCAACACTGATGTAGGAAACATTGTTGAATATGTTAGCGAGTATAAGGAGACCTTTAATGAATAAAAGCAAAAAATCACTATTAAATATTGAGATTCGTTCAGATTATATTTCTAATTTGAATTGTATTGAGGGAATGAAAGGACTTATGGACAATTGTGTTGACATTATTATTGCAGACCCTCCCTATAATCTTTCTAAAAATGGTAACTGGAAATGGGATAATAGTGTTTCTCTACCCGGTATGGGTGGCAATTGGAATATTACGAGTGAAAACTGGGATAATATGTCTTTAGACGAATATATGAAGTTTTCAATAGCATGGCTTTCTGAAGCAAAAAGGATTCTCAAACCTACCGGCTCAATGTGGATTTTTGGAACATATCACAACATCGGAATAATCAATTTTGTTTGTCAAATACTTGGTATTGAAATAATTAACGAGGTTATTTGGTACAAAAAAAATGCATTTCCCAATTTGTCAAGGCGGCGACTTACAGCAAGCCATGAAACTATTCTATGGGTTCATTCTGGAGGCAAAAAAAGAAATTATTTTTTTAATTATGAATATTCAAAAAATGGAGAGTTCCCGGAAGATGGATTAAAAGTTGTCGGCAAACAAATGCGAACTGTTTGGGATTTATCAAATAACAAAAGGCCGGAAGAACTTAAGTATGGTAAGCACCCAACGCAAAAGCCCATTAAAGTTCTTACTAGAATGATTAAGTTATCTTCAAAACCAGGCGAAATAATGCTTACTCCTTTTTCTGGAGCAGGTAGCGAATGTGTTGCTGCTAAAATAACAGGACGCCACTATATTGGCTTTGAAACTGAAATTGAATACTGCAGAATTTCTGAAGAAAGATTGGCACATACAGAAAAAGAAGATGAGCAAATAAATATATTACAGATTAACGAGGAGAATATTAATCAAGATGAAACCTGTAATTAAATGGAGCGGAAGCAAACGCATCCAATCCGCTAAAATAAAATCATATTTCCCTAATATTTTTAATACTTACTATGAGCCATTCATAGGTGGCGGCTCAATTTTATATACAATTAAACCAACCAAAAGTATATGTGGTGATATTTGTAAACCATTAATTGATTTATGGACAGAGATACGAGATAATCCTCATAAACTTGCTGATGGTTATGCAAATCGTTGGAATCGCCTGCAAAAGGAAGGACACACTGCATATTATTCTATTAGAGATAACTTTAATGCAGAAAAATCTCCACATGATCTTCTATTTTTATCACGTACATGTGTTAATGGGCTTATTCGATTTAACGATAAAGGTGAATTCAATAATTCATTGCACTATTCTCGTCCAGGAATAAAACCTGATAGTCTTAAAAAAATAATTCTCGACTGGTCATCTCGTATTCAAGGAACCACTTTTTTTGCAGATGATTATACAATAACAACAGCAACAGCTAAGGCTGGTGATATTGTGTATTTAGATCCTCCATATTTTCATACTAAAGGGAGATACTTTGGTGCAATTAACTATGACAAATTTTTTGAATATCTTGCAGATTTAAACAGACGTAACATTAAATATTTACTTTCATTTGATGGTATGCGAGGAAATGAAAATTACACTATAGATTTGCCAAAAGAACTTTACAAAAGGCACGAATTAATTCCATCAGGAAATTCTACATTCAAAAAAGTAATAAATAAAGAAACCGAGAATGTGTTCGAATCTCTTTATCTAAATTATTAATTTATTTAAACCAGAATTGTTTATTACCTGTAGTACTATACGTGTCTAAAATAAATTCTTTTAGTATTTTACTTCTATAAGAGGATGGGATGATTTCAATTTCCCATCCAATTTTTGTATTGTTTATTATTGGATTCATCACAAACAATATCTCGCAATTTTTTTTAAATACATATGATGCTGGTTCAGCATATTTACTTAAATAGGCTGCTGCAGACATTGTTTCGAATCTATCAAAATTAACTTTTACATCTCCCCATTTCCATTCTTCAACATATGGGACAATTTTTCTTTTTGCGCTTGGTATATATTCCATAAGTCGTTTAATATATAAAACTAATTTGGTTCCAACATCATTTTCAAGTTCATATGATTTTTCTTTTGATTCAACAGAAAGCAAAAGCGGCTTCTCAAAAACACCAAATAATTCCAAAATATGATCTGGACGCTTGCCGCTAATAGCATCACTTACCCTTGGAAGAGATAGCCATCTATTTTCATATGGTCCATCAAGCACAGAAAATCCGCTCCAATCACCTCCGGGAGGATTACACATACCTTCAAAGCAATACTTTCCTAAGATATGTCTAAAAAGGTAATGTATGCCCGTATCAACATCATCTTCTCCGAAATTCATAGGAATACATGGAAACGCCTGCCTTGGACTAATTATATTTCCTACACCATTATTCATAAAATATTTTTTTATAGTACTTGTTTCATAAATTCGTTCCACATCGTATTTCGATTTTGCAATAACAGGTGCATCCAATATGATAAAGTTGCTCAGTGAGAGAATTGAACGCCAAAATCCATTTTTATTAGCAAGACTAAAAGGATCATGATCTAATAACAATAGATTATGTTCAAGCATAGGACCGTAAATATATGTCAAGACATCAACATCAGAAGATGATAACATTGAAGCAAACGGAAGCAAACCTCTATCTGGTCGATTATCATCACCACGAGGTTTAAACCCTTTAATTATTGCTATTATTAAATGTTTATCATTTTGGGCAATTTGTTTAATTATAGCAACATCAACATTGGGATACAATTCAGATATTTTATTAGCAAATAAACCACGTCTATTAGAGGCAATAATACCAAACGGCAAGTCCTTTGACGCAAGACCAATACCGAGTTTATCACTGATCTGTACTATATCAGCAGATGCTCCATGATGACTTTTTGCAGCAATTGTTTTATGAAAACCGAAACGATTTTTTTCAACAGCATAATCTACTATATCTTCTTCAAGTAATCTATGAATTTCTTGCCATTCATTCGATGTAAAATTTTTATTATTATCTGAATGATCTGCAAGAAACTGGACAACATTCATACTTTTTTTAAGTATTGCTAGTTTCTCTACGGTTGTATCCATACCCAACATAAGTTTTACTACATAAACGCCTAGTTCTTGGCTACCAAAATTTGATTCATCAAAATCAACAAGTGAAGAGTCCATGTATTTATCAAACTCTTCAGACTTAATATACAACTGAGCAACAAAATTTCCTGTTTTTTTTGAATAATTTATATAGCTATAAGGAACCGCCGCATTAGGAAAACGAAGATTTTTTCTTGCTCTAGTTTTATTATCAAGTTCATATTTAACAAAATCAACTATATATAAATACGGACAACCGGTACGTCCAGTTGAAAATGCACGTGCACTTCTTTGCCACGCCTGATTACCAGCTTGTAAAGCAGAACAAAATTCAACACCTAGTAAGATCTGTTCATTTCCATTATTATCAACAACAGAAATAATAGCATCAGGTGTTTCATCAAAGAAACCGCCGGCATCTTTGAGTGAATCAAAAATATTTTCCGCCCAGCGTTTTTTTGTGTTTTTATTAAATCCTGGTAATAATTCTAATTGCCAATTAACACTGACATCAGCAAATACTGTATGTAATTCCCAAGTTACAGTGGATGGCGAAATTAAATACGAACTAAGTATTTCTGGCTTAAGTGTATTTATAATTATACTTGCTATTCGCTCGCACTCAACAATATTATCACCATGAATTCTATATGTAACCATACTATTTTCTCCTCTATATTTTCTAGTTGCATTTCCTATTTTCTTCATTATTTTATATTACTGAATCCAAAATTGATGCAATGCTATTTTTTACATAAACAAGATTTTGTTATATTGATTGCTTATTGTTTTATAAAAACAACATCCTCACATTCATTGTTTTCTCTAAGAAAACTGTCTTTCGACTGTTTATATACTTGTATTTGACAAAAAAATGTTTTTCATAATCATCACAAATACAATTTACCCAGAAAGAATGTTGAACAACATCACCATACTTCTCCACAGATTATAAACGCAATCTGTAAACTCTCTTTAATTGTAACAATTACATAAAAATACATTCACAAAATCATATATAGCTTACTAACTAATTGAACTATACAAATTAGCCAATAAATTTGTTACATTAATTTTTAAATTATCTGTCACATTCTCTTTTCAAGAATATTTATTTAATTATTGTTCCGTTCTTAATATAGCACTGCTTGTTATGATTTTTACAATAATCCTGTATCAATGCTGCACAATTATTATAAAAATTTTTCTGTTCAGAATATTCAATAACCTTTTTACTATAATTTGTACGACCAAAAATAATTTTATCAACAAAATCAATTGCCTCAAGGATTTCATTTAAATCCTGTTTTATAATATTAGGAGTTGGATACGGTTCTATGCTTACCCATGTTTTACATCCAGCATCGTGTAAAAGCCTAAGTGCCGCAATTCGCTGATTATAAGGTGCTGTTCCAGGTTCCATTTCTTGACGATATTTCTCACTAAGAGAAACAAGCGTTATGCCATACTCGTTTTTTCTTGAATACTCAGCTAGTTTAATCGGAAGAATACCTTTAGTAAGTACTGAACAAGGTATTCCATAAGTGTTTATTTTTTTGATTGCGTCAAGACTCATATCACTAATATCTTCGTACATATACATAAATGGATCTGTCGTAAAACAAAGATATACAGTCTTTATTCTATCTTTAAGTCTTGGCAATTCCTTGTCCAATAGCTCAAGTGTATTTTTAACAAGAGCAGGTTGGCACCAATTTTCATATGTTGGTATAATTTTGAAACGTTTCTTTATTAAGAAAGCATAGCAAGGAAACTTACATCCATGAGCACAGCCGAGAACATGATTCATCGTATAATCACCATATTCAACCTTTGTTTTATAAAGCATTGTTTTACGAATTATATATTTTTTTACTTTCAAAACCGCCACCTCACAAATATAGTCTTTCCTTTATCCTCTGTCATAAAGGTCGATAAGTGACCTTTTTCCGTGCGAGCTGGATTACGCATAATTTCAATTCGGTTATCCTGTTCTAATGTTTTCAATATTCTAGTAACATCACCAGTTTTACATATTGGTCCATGCAACATAAAAAACATCGCAAGTGATTCAGAAAGACCTATCCAGTTGTTACATCTAGAAAAATGTTCAATAACCATCTGATAAATTTTATTAATGTCAATTATTTGATTATCGTAGTTCTCCTCAAATAATCGAATCTGTCCACTAGTCTGAATTTCTTGCATAGACTGCCATCGATTACATATATTATCTACCATCAGCAAACACCCCGACGAATGATTGGTAGCATGAATCATTCGGTATTTTGGACGCTGCCCCCTTTTTATTCTCAATGGCATATTAAGGACATACTTGTAGCTATATCTCATTCGCCTACAAAATTGTTCTACAAAGAGCGTTTCCGCTTTATAACCATTAATTGTACCCTTTTTCATTTGCTCAATTATATCCTGCCAATAATCACCACCTGCTATCTCATTTAGTTCAGTTATTGATTTGTCAGAAACATCCATTTTAGAAGGAGCATATTCAATAAGATCTATAAATAGCTCATCATCCTCAAAGGACGCACCCATTGCACGACATGCTTCTCTAATAAAGCCGAATGAATTCATATTTATTAATAACTCAATAGAATAAAAACTACTATTAGCAAATTTATCAAATTGAGTACAACGAAGCGACTTAATACCATACGGATCTAAGTAAAGAAACACATTGTATCCATTTTTGTTTTTTAAGATATCATGAATTTTATCCTCATACTTTCCGGCAATAATTTTTACCCAAGGATAATTCTTTAAATTTTCTTTTAAGTCATTCGCATAGTTCAAATCAATAAAAGCAACTTCAATATTAGTATTAGCCATCTTTGTATTTGTTTCACACTGTTCAATAGTATACAATGCTATTAATGGTGAGCCAGGATTTCCATCATCAAATTTTCCTTTACCTGCAAAACAATCAACATAAAGGAGAGGTCTATGAGTATGAAGGATTTTAGAAATATAAGGTTTAAAATAACAAGCAAACAATTCATCTTTTACAAAAGACCAGTCTTTTTTCTCAACAAAAAAATCATCATTTTTTTTAGACATATAATTAACCCACTTTCAGTTCAAAACAGAAAAATCAACATTAGTAGTGTTTTTACCTATAATTTCACTATATTAATTATATAACATACCTATAGCATTATCAAGGTATTCTAACAATATGTGTATTATTATTTCAAATGCCTGATAAATTTTCAAGTACAAATATGCACTATAAAACATAAAACTTTAGGCTGACATACAATTGACTTTATAATGGCCAAAACAGCCTTAAATATCCATTATAATGACAACCAGGTTCCTGTCAGCGTTTGGCAATTTCATACATCATTTCATAAACTTTACCTAACAAAAACAAAGCCCTTTGCGCCAACTCCGACGAGCCTTGTCCTGCATTGATATTGCGAGCAATCTGGTTGATATTTGAGCCTATCTTATGTACCTCAACTCTAAGCTCCCTAATCTCGCTACATGGTTTGGCCTTAACCGGCGTCCCCATAATTAACCGCCGCAGATATACACTTTTAGATAAACCGCATTTTTCAGCATTTGTGTCCAACTGTTCTTTCTCTGCCTGATTTAACCGCAGGCACAATTCATATCTGTCGTTATTCTTCATTTTCTATTCCTCTCTTTCTTTCAATACTTCCCTCGCCAACCAGCGAGGGACATCTGGGGATTGGGGAGCCTTGCTCCCCAACAAAGCGGCTGGAGATATCTTCAGCCTATGCTTGCTCTGCCTTGGCAGTCCCAAATCCCAGCTACAAGTATAAATCCCCCACTTTTAATTAGTTTTTCTATCGAACTTGATACCAGATATAGAGCTTTCCTAAACAAACTCACATCAATATATGGCCGCAATATTGCTCAAAACCTGTCAAAATGCCTGTTACCAAACAAAACTTTCAACATTCCAGGGTGAATCAATGCGCATATTCTGCTCAACTTTCTGCCAAATGACCGCAAAAAAGCGAAATGTATGCGCATTCATTCACCCACATTTCGCTAATTTAACGATCAAATTTAGTTTTAATAAACTTCACTGTATGCCTGCATAAAATTTACATACGCAATCATGTTGCACAGCATTTCCCCAAACAAAACTGCAGCATTCAACGGGTTCATCGAACCCCTAAAACTCAAAACACCCAGCCCTATTTGCCATTATTAGCTATTTATCAGCCATTTGGGGGTTCATTGCACCCCTAAACTTTGGATTTTTAACCACCATTTATTAAAAAAATTCTAGTATAACTGCTCAATCATTCTCTAATCCCAAATCAATGTGCGCCCTTAAAAATTCAAAATATTTGGCTCCGTCATCTTCACCCTCATCATCAGGTGCAAAAATTTCCTCGCCCTCAAACATATAGGCTCGCAGCAGATATTCCAGCGCATTTTTCTCATCGCCAATTTCCAGACAACATTCCCCTAAACGCAGCATTACAAAAGGATTACCATAGCCCTCGCCGGTCATATTGCCTCTGGCTTTGTCAAAGCACTCAAGCGCCAGCCTATATTTCCCCTGCTGAAAATAAACGTCGCCAATAGCCGCCAAAAACCACACCGTTTGGCCATAAAACTGCTGCGGCTCAGGTATAAGAGCCAGCCCCGTCTGCCAAGCTGCCACAGCCTTCTCCAAGCGCCCCTCATTTTCTAAATGGTTGCCTTTTTGCGCCAACTCGTCCATTTTGGCCTGAATTTCCTCAGATAATTCTTCCACCAGATATTCTGCCATTTATACCACACCTTTCAAATAAATTATTCAAAATAAACGCAAATACTGCCTTGCTGAACAATATGCCCAACAGCCATTTTCAGCACCTTCCGCTTGGTTGCGGCAGCTCCTATATCCAGCAGGCAATCCAGCGCATAAATCGTGAAGCGGTACTTATGCGTTTTGCCGCAAGGAGGTTTTGGCCCGGCATAACGGTGCCAACCATAAGCCACTCCCTGTATGGCATTGCCCAATTCGGCAACAGTTTTTCCAGCCGGTATAGCCGCCGGTATTTTAGTCATTGTTGGTATGTTCCAGATAAGCCAATGAGTAAAATTATTTATTGGGTGGCTTAAATCCTCTAAAGTTACAACCAGCGTCTGCGCATCTGGCGCTAAATTATGTATTACAAATTCCGGTGAAACATCACGCCCACGCCCGGTATTAGCCAGTGGAAAAACGCCGCCGTCTTTTATGCCAACACAATCAAAATTTAAAATTTTCTGTTCCATTAAATATTCTCCACTATAAAACAAAAACTTTTCAATATCATTATAGCATTTTTGTGCAATGTTTTCCATTGGAAACGCTTGTCTTTTATTCAATCATATAGTAAAATTTAAACCAAAAAATTAGGAGCAAAACAAATGAAATATTTAATTGACGATAAGCAACTCAATGCCAAAACCTTTATTCAGTTTGTTAATCAAATTTGGTCAGGCAATTATGATTTGCCTCAAACCCAAAATGCACTAACCAAAACTATCAATATAACTGTCTGGGATAATACAATTTTGGTTGGCTGCCTGCGCATTCTCACAGACGGCTGTTTTTTTGGCACAATAACCGAATTGCTGGTTTTACCACAATATCAAAAACAAGGAATTGGCAGCAAACTACTTCGCCTGGCACGAGAGAACACGCCAACTATGCTTTATTTCGGCGCACAACCAGGCTTAGAAGAATTCTATGAAAAAAACGGCTGCGCAAGGAGTTTGCAGTCTTATATTATAGAAAAGCAATTATAATATTGTCTTTTCCATAACAAAATTGGTAAGCCAAACGCCTGACCTCTCAACCTGTTGTTCTTTAACAACCGCATAACCTCTTTTAGCAAAAAAACCTTTGGCTGTAATAGAAGCCTGGGTAAACACTTTACCCGAAACCGTCTCTTCCAGCCTACTGCAAATGGCCGAACCAACGCCCTTGCCCTGATAATCCTTATGCACAAACAAACGGTCAAGATAACCCAGTTTATCTATATCGCCAAATCCCACAATCGTATCATTTTCAACAGCAACTAATGTGTAATGTTTCAAAAATGACTGGTTCCATATTGCCAAATCGACCTGCCCACTTGCCCAAGCGTCCAGTTGCTCTTTTGAATAATCGCTGGCGTTAATCGTATGCACAGTTTTATAAAATAAATCTGCTAATTCTTTGCAATCATTAGGTGTATAGTTCCTAATAAACATAATAAATAATCTCCCGCTACAAATCCAGCCGCATATATATAGATGTATCAAGCGGACTGTTATTGTAGCTCTCTATTTCATAAAAACCAATTTTCTTATACATACGCAGCGCCTCCGTCAAAAAAGGCAAGGTATCCAACAGCATTGCCACATAACCTATTGCCTTGGCATCGGCAATAATCCTTTGTACCAATCGCCCGCCTATGCCCAGCCCCTGATACTGCGGCAGGACATACAAGCGTTTCATTTCACAGCTTTTTTCATCAAGCCGCCGCAGCCCTATGCAGCCAACCGCTTTTTCATTACAAAACGCCAGATAAAACCGACCATAAGGCAGACCGTATTTAACCGAAAGCTGCGCCAATTCCTCATCATAATGCTGAATAGCCAAATAATTCTGAAATCTGCTGTCGCCGGCAATTAACATATCTGTATATTCCGCAAATAGCCTGCCAACCTCTTGTGAATAAGCATAGGCGGGCAATATTTTGATATTCTCATTCATGATTTTGTCCACTACTCAAAACACCACTTAACAACTTCTGTCAACAATTCAACTGGCAGTTCTTTAGCATAGGGTAAATATATTGCGCTCTTTTTACTCGCAAATCCAATCAGCTCATTCTGAAAATGTTCAACTGCCTTCGCTCCAACATAAAAACTGATATGCTTTTGGCAAGCGGCAAAAGAAAGCGATTTGCCACCCTGTTCATAGGTTGGCATACTCCAGGCAATCCGCTCAATCGCCGCCGGTGCATTTTGCAGAATAACTTCCCGAAGTCTGCTTAAATGAGCATATGCTGCCGGCTCTTGCCGAGCAATATATTCACTAACATTTGCCGGAGCCTGACCGCAAAAATGCCCCTGATTATTTCGCTTAAATTCTCGACCGCATTTAGGACAAACCCACATTATAACTCCTCACTTTTAATATAATTTATCTCTAAAATTAAGTATAACATTTTATATATTTTTTTCAATAAATACAACAAATTATTAAGCTATTATTAAAAATATTTTTTTCGGCATAACCAAAAATATTTGTTTTTTCGTGCAATAACAGCTATACCCATTTGCTTTTTAAAACAAAAACAATTATAATATAATTAAAAGATAAACTTATAAATTTATAACTCAAACGAAAGGAATTATAAAAATGGCAGATGTATACAAATTCAAGGTTGCAATAAAAGAAGTTCCCGATAAAATTTGGCGTGATATTGAAATTTCTTCTCTATCAAGCGTAGCCAAACTAGGCTACACAATTTTAGCTTCTTTTGAAGCCGCAGCAAGCCATCTTTTTAATATCCAATTTAAGGGCAAACGCTATGAAATTGTCATTGACGATGACTTAGAGTTTGAACCTGTGATTGACCCTATCCAAACGAAGCTCTCGGCGCTTAAACTTTCCGTTGGCGATATTCTTGAAATGGAGTACGATTATGGCACAGACTGGGAATTTACCATTAAACTTGTTACCATAACCGAGATGAAGAAAGGCTCAGGTAATCACTATCCATATGTTACAGCCGGGCAGGGAAGAGGAATTATTGAGGACAGGCCGCCCTTTGAGCTGGCCGAGATAATAGAAGAAACCGACAAAACCGGAAAACTTCCCCAAGTTTGCGATAATATTTTTGATAAAGAAATAGAATGGGATTACCGAAAATTTGATTTGAAATGCTGTAATATACTTCTTAAAGGCACGATTGAACAAATCCAATATGCCTATGAGGAATATTAAAACATAGCGAAAGGAACAAATAATGCAGGAAGAATATTTTACCAAACAAGACTGGACGCTTTTCCGAAACAAAAGCATTGAATGGCAGGATAAATATATGGAAAAGCTGTGCCGGAAATACACAGAATTATTAAGCCAAGACGCTAAAGCATCAGAGAAATTTTGAACGCTGGTCAACAGAATAAAGTTCGACAAAAGAAGTCCTGGCGTTATGCTGGAAATGAGAAAATCTCTGCTTATCCAAAACATTATCGCTCTTATATATGACGAAGTAATCAACGTAGAGGATCTGGCTGATTTTAGTGACAAACTTCAGGAGAGAGTAAAATCTCTGTTAGAATTATATACTTATTAACTATGCGAGAATAAAAGAAGATTATCTGCTGGCTATGGAACGCAGCCCAATTAAAGATATTGAAATCAAGCATATTTTACAGGCAGCCTTAACCGATGACATAAGCAGCCGAGAAATTTATATGAAAGGCATAGACCACAGCTATTATTATGAGGGCTACGCTGCATTCAAAGCCGAAAACCTCTAGTTTTTTACCTGATTATTATAAAATAGTGCGCCGCCATTCTCCCAACAAAAACCAGAGAACAGCGACGCTTGTTTATTATAATTTTATCCCATTTGGTCTAATAGGGCTTCATTCTCATATTCCGACCAAAAATCCGGCTTCCGATAACCCTCCGGCAATATCTTCTCCCGGATTATCCTGGCAATTTGAGCAAACGCCACAGATATTTCCTCCGCCTCCTTGGCACAATCGAAAATTTCATTATCTCGCATACGACAGCAATCAGTCCAAATTCGCACATTCTCCTCAGTAGCTTCCAGCAAAATGGACTTTTCAAATGCTTTACTGAAAAGATTGGCGATCTTAGACCGCCGGTCAATTTCTGCATTTCTATTGGCCAACATTTTTTTGGCTTTTTCATATTCCAGCATCTCCGCCGCTGCTTGCTCCCTCTCAGCTTCCGGCACATTTTCCAACTGCTTAATAAGTTCATAACCCCGGTTCACCGACAGTTCTTTTTTATCTAAGGCCTGCTTTATTGTGTCCGGAGCGTTTTCATCTATCTGCATTACCTTATTCATAGTGCTGCGTCCCAAACCAACGCTGTCTGCCAACTCCTGACGAGTATCCACCCTGGCCAAATCAAGGTTGGACAATCTGGTACTCCCCTGTTGACTAATCTGGCCTCCGGCAGACATGTTGGCTTTAGCCCTGGCTTCAATCTCCGGTTTCAGTTTCAGAGCAATCTTACCCAACTCCCACTTATCCAGATTCCGTCTGCCCTTTTGGGTATCCAACATCCACTGCTTGGCCTCCAAATCATCATCAAAAGCAAATACCGACATAGTATAAGGAATATCATTCTCCTCACATATCCTCTGCCGGTTATGACCGTCTATAATCCGCATATTTTCATCAACTATTACCGGCGAATAACAGCCATTTTGCAGTATATCTGCTTTCAAGGCATCATACTGCTCATCACTTAAATTCGGTAGCAATTCGGCAAACTCCGGTACTGCCTGTGGTTTTTTATCCTCACTCTTATAAACAATTCCTGTATTTTTCATATTTTTTTCCTCCTTTTTAACAAAAAAACACAAGGTTGTCATCTGACAAATAACCTTGTGCTTCAGTTTAATTATTCAATTTGTGTTTTTTTATTGTTGAAAATTACATATATTTTTCTGCCAATGAAAAACAGATATTTACCAATAATTTAGCAAGTAAATTGCTTTCAAATTCTTTCATTTTGCTTCATAAACAATTACTGCATCTTGTTTTATCCTTTCCAGAAAACTGATATCATTTGATGTATCTGTAATAATATCAACTTTACTCCCTAAAGTTCTTTCAAGTTCGTCAATAAATGAAGCTAATTGAAGTAATGATTATATACTACCCCTTGAGATAACAAAGTCATAATCACTGGTTTCTACTGCAGTATTCTTCGCACGAGAACCAAACAAAGACATTCTTGTTACACCATACTTTCGAGCAATAGGTGTAACTTTTTTGGAAATGCTATTTATATCTGTCATTTTTTAATTGAAATTTTTTCATATTATAAAGAATCAAGCGCTTTTTTCGGATTGTAACTTCTTGACTTCCTCAATCGATAAGCCAGATATATCAGAAATTTCAGCCACAGTATATTTCTCGGCAGCCAACATACGGCGAGCCGTTGCTCTATTGCTTTCCATTCTGCCTTCTTTCAGACCTTCTTGCAATCTTTCATTTACGGCTCGCTTCCACATATCTTCAATAGCTCTGCACATGTTAAGCACTCTTTTCGGATTGCAACTTCTTTACTTCTTCAATCGACAGACCAGATATATCAGAAATTTCTGCCACAGTATATTTTCCTGCCGCCAACATACGCAAAGCTGTATTTTTAGCTCTGTTTTCTTCGCCTTCTTTCAAAGCTCTCTCCCACATATCTTCAATAGCTCTGCACATAACAGCAACACCCTCCTTGCTTTCCTTAAAAAACTTCACTCTTTCCGCCAACACATCATAATACATATCTGACGGATCAACGCAACCAAAATCATGCATTAACCTGCCGATCGGAGAATCCCCTCGATAAGCTCCGTTAACATATAGTATATGCGCTCCGTCCTCAAATCTTTCACCAGTCACCGAGATATAGCGTTCCACAGGATACAATGGCAAGCCCTTGCCCATAACATCATTTTCAGTTATGAAAATCACATAGGTTTCCGGTAACTCAGAAAAATCTTCACCCTTTTGCAGTAAATTGGCATCCAGCATACTGCTGTTATATCTGGCTCGTTTTCTGCCAGCTCCCTTATCCGAACGCTGGATTTCTATGTTATACTTTGTACCAACGCTATCGGTTGCCAGAATATCCAAACGAACGGAACGGTTCACCAAATTTTCCACAAACACCTGCGTATGCACATCCATAACCTGTAAATCAGGCTTTTCCAATACAATCCGTAGCACCAATTCTATACAGCTTGTTTCACCCTCAAAACACTTGGTCAGAAAGTCATCATCCATTAACCGAAAATTTTTAATTAGCTCCAAGTGCTCCAGATGTCTTTGCTGAGTATTATCGTCCATAGACAAATTATCCACCTGCTTTCATAATAATTTTATCATGAAATGATTTTTTTTTCAATATCATACCGGCATTTATCCTACCCAAACATTGCTTTTATCAGCTCTTCTTTAGGAATAATATGCCTACCCATATAGCGAATTGACATTAGCCGTTCCCTATGTATCCAGTGATATATGGTATCCTTGGAAAAACCGCTTATACGGCTGGCCTCTTCAACCGTCAGCACATCAGGTTCATTACGCCACAGCCTTTGTGTATACTCTCGCAAAGCCGCCAAATCAACCGGAGCTGCCGTTTTTTTATGTGGTTTACTGGAAAATATCCCTGGCGGTGCAGCAACGGTTAAGCTATTAGCATCACGTTTTACCAGATAATCAATCACATCATCTATGCTTATTTGGAAGCGCCATGTCTTTTTACCAGTATCTATGCATGGAACAACGCCGTTTTCCAATAGCCATTTTGCTTTGCGTTTGCTCATATGGCAAATCTTACTTAACTGTTCGCTGCTTATTACAGCCGGATATTGCCGGCGTAAATATGTGTAATCCTTTTGCATTAAAATCAGCCCTTTGGTAAAATTATGTCAGCAGCAGGCTGATTTTTCTACACTATGTTTTGGGGACTCAAGTCTGTTATAGTCCTCATAGGTTCTACGCTTCTACACATTTTCTACACTTTGTCAGAGAACCTGCAAAATCAGTTTTTTTCGCAAACTCAAATCTGCTGCGCTATACAGCCCTCAAAGCCTTATCTGGCGCTGGTTTGAGCGCCTTTAGCATCATCTAACTTCCACCATAATCCTTTATAAACTTTTATGTCCATAAAACTCGAAATCAGGTGTACCTGCAAAGGTACCGTGGGTTCGAATCCCACCGCTTCCGCCACTTACAAGCCTGTCTTATGCTAAAGCATTGGGCAGGCTTTTCTCTTGCACAAATAAGGCTCCGGCCACACTGCCGGTCTGAATTTGCGCCGACATATCAAGGTGGGCGTAAATATCCGCCGTTGTGCTGAACGTGGAATGTCCCAGCCATACCTGTATCTGCTTCATCGGTACCCCATTGGCCAGTAACAGACTGGCGCAGGTATGTCGCAAATCATGGAAGCGTATCTTCTTCAAACCAAATTTCTTTATCAGATAAGCAAAGTGTTCCGTTACAAAATTCGGCCTGAACAGCTTGCCCGTCTGGTCTACGCAGATATATTCCCGATAATCCTTGCAGTAGCCCTCCTTGAATATCTTTTGCATAAACTCCTGCTTTTCTTTCTCCTGCAACAACAACTCCTCAATAACCGACAGCAACGGCAGCGTTCGAATACTAGACTTGGTTTTCAGCACATCCTCACCCACCGGCACAAATTTGCCGTCTACCTTGGCTTCAATGATTTTGTGATTGATTGCCAGCGTTTTTTCCTGAAAATTCACAGCCTCCCATTTTAGCCCCAGCACTTCACTGCGCCGCAAGCCATAATACGCCGCTATCTTAATCGGAAGTTCCAGCGGATCGCCCTCAATCACCTTGAAGAGCGCCAGTATTTCTGTTTCTGTATAATGCGCTGCCTGATAATGGTTCTTTTTAGGCTTATCCACGCTATCTGCCGGGTTTCTGGGTATCATTTCTTTCTTAACAGCACTCTGCAAGGCTTTTCGCAAAACTGCGTGGTAATGAATCACAGTGTTGGTGGTGTAGCCCTCATCCAGAATTATCTGATAAAAATCCTGTATCTGACTGGCCGTTAACTCACCCAGAGTAACTCCCAACTCTCGGAAATACTTATCAAGCCGGGCGTCAATCATATTGCGATAGCTCTGATATGTTGAATAAGCTATTATGGGCTTCACCATCTGTAGCCATTTTTGCAAGTAGTCCGCCAGCAGTATATCGGCCGCACTATGATTGGCTTTTATCTCCTCCTCTTTTTCATATTCCTCAATCAGACGGTTCAGTTCAGCCTCCGCTTTGCGCTTATTGCCCCTGATTGGAATACCCAGCGGTATCCACTTGGGCTTACGCTTACCATCAACCTTGAGATTTAGCACTGCATAAAATTTGTCATTTTTTATTTGCAAGCATCCTGTCAATGTTCTTTCCTCCAATCTTTAAAATTTGCCTGCTGCTGACAACCAAAACATATCACAACCGACGCAGAAAAGCTAGCTTTATTGCGATAAAACCTGTTAAGCAGTCTTATTTTTGTCAGACAGCACATTCCCTGTTAGATAGGCGATAACGCTTACCTTGGGTATTTTATATGAGCGGCCAACCTTGACGCTGAATATCTCGCCATTAGCCAGCATTTTATAGGCCAGCTTTTTACTGATACCACCCAGCATTTTGCACAGCTCCGGTACGGAAACTACATCTGGATATTTTTCAAACATTTTGTCACACTCCTTTTCAATTCATTCATTTTTTCATTTACCAAATTAACGATGCAGAAAGTCAGCTTGTTTGCTCAGGTTTTTGCCGTTCTACCTCGAATCAGTTCCTACCCCTCGTAGATATTTCAGCGGCGTTTTCTTCCTCCGGCTAGCTCATCTGCCCACACATTTTTTACTTTATTTATGCAGAATCATGGCCTGCTCCAAGAAGGAGTATCACTTCGAAACGGTTATTCAGCTTTCAAAGAACATTAGAGGAGCTATCTAAAAATCTCTATATCCTCCCTATACCCCCTCCCGGATATTAGGCAGGTGGATAACCTTTTTCTGAAAATTTTTTAATGATTTTCACAATAGTTTTTCTCCCTCTATACTCTCTCCCGAAATTAGAGCCAGTGTCTAGTAGATTGAAAAAATTTTTTAAAATGTTTTTTCTCCTCTACTCCCCCTCCCGAATACCGGGTAAGTGAATACTCAAGTTTTGAAAAATCTTTTTGATGCAAAAAAGACAATGTAAACAGTAAGATTTCCCTGCCAACATTGTCTATTTAGAAATATGATTCTATGTTGAAAAAATATCAATCGTTTAATGCCATTGCTTCAATTTGTTCTCTACGGTCGCTTAAGGTGGTTCCGTCTTTAGTAAAATAACGCCAACCGTTAATATGTAAATTTTCTGCCCAGCCATATCGTTCTGTAAGTATTTTACAGGCCAAGCCAGTTACCGAATAGGAAGTTCCCTCAAATTCAACTTGATTTTTTTCGCTTATAACTGTGGCTTTAATATTTTCGTCATATAAAAAAGCTATTTCTTCACCAACTGAAATACCCAAAAGCTTAAAACTATTATTAGAACGCTTCGGTTTACTTTCCTCAATCTCCTGCTCCTGTGCCTCATTTTCAGTAGGCACAAAAAGCTTCAGGCTTTCCATGTCGTCCCGCAATTTGGCAATGTCCTTAAAAATACCATAAGCTGTTTCTGGAGAAATACGGAAAAACTCCCGCTCTCTGACTCTACCATTATTTAGCTGCTCTCTAGCGTGCAAGGAGCCATCAACCCGGTCAATAATGCTATGAATACTTTTCTCGACCTCAAGCGGGTTATCTACCTCATATACCGCATAACAGCGGTAGGACAGCGGAATATTGGCCGGAGCATTCAACTCCTGCAACCTCCTTTCAATATCATTGCGTTCCGTCATACCAATCTTAACCCAACCGTCAAGACAGGGATTTGTTAGTATATAGACTAAACCTTTTGACATATTATCATCTCCATTATCATAAACTACGCCCGCATTTCCCGGTACAAAATCTCAGCAAGAGCGCTCATTACAGAATTGTATTTATCCTGATCCTCAAAAAGTGCTGTATATGTATCCTGAGATTCCACATAACTTTCCATAGCCACATTATTAAACACCCCTGGAAAAATGCTTTCTGTAAAAATCTGAGGATCAGATGATTGAGCCATATTCCGCAGTTTTTTATTTTCCAGCAGTTTGCTGTGCAAAGCTGTCAACAACACTCTATCACCTGCCGTAAACTGTCCTTTATAGCGTTCGTTTATCTTTTCAATAATCTCGGCCAAAGGCTCTTTTTGCTCTTGTCCGGCCGCCCCTTTTTGTTTGGCAGGCTCAAAACTGCCCTTGGCTTTAGCCAACAAAATCGTACCTGCGAAAGTCTTTTGCAGCTTATAATACTCCAGCTTGAGCTTGCTTTCAATATCAACCATATCAACGCTTTCCGGCGGCAACAGCCCCAAAAGATATGAACAAAACAGGTTTTCCTTGTGCAGCTCCGCATCAAACATTCGCACAATTTGCGATATATAGCCATACCATTTAATAAAACTGCGCACCAGCCGCCGGAATTGATAACGTTCATCGGCAGATTTCAGATTATAACGCTCCGCCACCGGCTTTAAAACGCTGGTCATGCGCCCCAGCGATTTACTATCCTGCTTACTATTGCGAAAATATTCCTTGGCAAAAGCCTCAATATCATTATCACTGTAAACCGCAAAACCCCGCAGTTCCTTTTGAGTTTTATAAATCAAATCAACATTGATTTCCTGCTCCAGATAGGTTTCTTGATAAAACGGCTGAAATGCCTCCAGAATATCATCTTTGGAATTGAAAAAATCCAGAATAAAAGTGTCGTTTTTGCCGCTACAAGTACGATTCAGCCGGGACAGCGTCTGCACCGCCTTAACCCCTTTTAGCTTTTTATCGACAATCATCGTGTGCAGCAGCGGCTCGTCAAAGCCCGTCTGATATTTTTCCGCCACAACCAGCACATTAAAATTGTCGTGAAACTCCTGCTTGGTCTGGCTTTCCGCAATATGGCTGCCGTCCTTGCGCACATTCAGCTTCGGCTCCGTATATTCAACATCGCCGTCCAGAACGCTGCCGGAAAATGCCGCCAGTATGTTTACATCGTCATATTTATGCTGCTCTATGTAGCGTTTCATCTCGTGAAAATAGCGCACCGCCGCCAGCCGGGAAGAGGTCACCACCATCATCTTCCCCTTGCCGCCAATCTTATGTTTAGTGGTTTCCCGAAAGGTTTCCACAATAATTTGCGATTTTTGGCTGATATTATACGGGTGCAGCTCCTGATATTTGCGGATCACCTTGGCCGCCCGGCTGCTGGGCACTTCCGGATTATCCGGCGTGGTTTTGGCGATTTTAAAACAGGTCGCATAGGTCATATAATTTTGCAGCACATCTAAAATGAAGCCCTCCTCAATGGCCTGCCGCATACTATAGATGTGAAACGGATGGAATGAGCCGTCCGCCTGCTCCGTGCCGAAAAGCTCCAGCGTTTTATCCTTGGGCGTGGCCGTGAAAGCAAAGAACGACAAATTGCGGTGCTTGCCGTGCACCAGCATTTCCTGCAAAAGCCGGTCGTCCGCGTCCAGCTCCGCCGCCTCCTTGCCCTCAATTTCCGCATATTCCTGCAAGGCGTCGTCGGTATCAGCCAGGGCCGCTTTCAGCTTCAAGGCGGAATGACCGGTTTGAGAGGAATGAGCCTCGTCCACAATAACCGCATAATTTTTGCCGGCCGCTTTTTCCACCTCCTGATAGATAACTGGAAATTTTTGCAAGGTGGTAACAATAATCAGCGCACCGTTGTTGATAGCGTCGCGCAAATCCTTGGCGGTTTTATCCTCGCCAATGGTTTCCACCACACCGTCCGTGTGGTCAAAATCGGCAATCGTTTGCTGCAACTGTTTGTCCAGAACCGTCCTGTCCGTTACCACGATAACGCTGCGGAAAACCGGCACATCATCCGCATTATGCAGCTTGGCCAAGCGGTAGGCCGTCCAGGCGATCGAATTGGATTTACCAGAACCGGCGCTGTGCTGAATGAGATAATTGCGGCCAGCCCCATGCGCATAAACATCCGCCAGCAGCTTACGCACCACGTCCAGCTGATGATAACGCGGAAAAATCAAGGTCTTTTTGCCGTCTTTAATTTCCAGGTGCATAAACTTCTGCAATATATCCAGCATACTATCCTTTTGCAAAACATCTTCCCACAAATAGGCGGTGGGATAACTGTCCGGGTTGGGCGGATTGCCCTTGCCGCCGTCGTTGCCCGCCCCGTTGGAACCCTGGTTAAACGGCAAAAAGTAAGTGTCCTTGCCCGCCAGCTTGGTAGCCAACCAAACCTCGGTGTGGTCAACGCAAAAATAGCCCAAAATGCGCTTGTTAAACTGAAAGCAGATTTCCCTGGGGTCCCGATCGTACATCCATTGCGCCTTGGCGTTATCCACGTTTTGCCCGGTGTACTGATTTTTCAACTCCAAAGCAAACACTGGAATACCATTTACTGCCAGCACCACATCTACCGATTTATGATGTTCCGCGGAATAAAACCACTGGCGGTTGCAGGTGATTTCATTTTGTGCATAAAGCGCAGCGTCCTTTTGGTTAAGCCCTGATTCCGGCTTGAAATAGCAAATCCGAAAAGTTATGCCGCGGTGCTTAAAACCGTGGCGCAGAACATACAACAATCCGTTCACATCGCAGGCATTGTTGAAAGCCTGGCAAAACTTCTTCTCCGGCTCAACCTTATTCTGATTAACAAACCTGGCCCACGCCTTGGGCTGGGTTTGCTGCACAAAACGAATTAAAGTGGCCGGGAAAACGCCAAGGGTAGGATTATATATATCGGCGTTGTGGGTGTAACCGCCAGCAGACGATAACCAAAAGCTGGTTATATCCTCTTCAAAGCGTTTTTCGCTGGTATCCGTGATGGCCATTATTTGTCCTCCTTAGAATAATCATTTGCAGTTTGTAATGCGCAATTTCTCGTTGCACCTACCGCTTACCCTCAGATTGAACTATCCGGAATTTCCGGATAGTTGCATTTCATAATTACTTGTTTTGCAATATGCGGCAGTTATTAAGTATTTCTTAATAACTGAATTTTCCTGCAATTCACTAACTAACTTTATTATTTTTCAACATAAAAACAATACTTCCTTTTTTGCATATGTACACAAAATAATCTTTATTTTTCATTATCATTAAATTCTTTATCTTCATTAGCATTATTATTTTTTTGATACATAGAAATCTTTTTTATAATGTTTAAATAATAATTTGAACACATTGTTTCAAGCGCAATTCTTTCATCAGCTTGTTTTAAATCATTCGCAACGTAATCGTTACAATATATTGATATAAATGCAAATGCCAAAGTTGCTAATGACATAGCATTAACAATTTTTGCATTATTCAAATTATCTGGAGGATTAAGTAATGGAAAAATTAAAATAATAGAAACAACTAAAAAAACTTCGATAAATGGTAATGCAGAATTGAAATAAAATAATAAGTTCCAAAATTTGTTTTTTTGTTTTTTCTCCTTTTCATTAATAATTTTTTGAAAATCATTAATTTCATCACTAAGAAAAGTATACTCGCTAAATACATTTATGTGTTTCATTATTTCTCTTCTTCGTATCGCCATTATAGAATCTATACTCCTTGTATACTGAAGTATACACTTAGTTATGCTACGTATGGATTCACAACCTGTTATTGTAAATGAAATAAAAGCAATCGAATGATAAAATTTTGTTTCAAATAAACCATTAATATTAGCTTGTACTATCGCAAGTAAACCATAAATAATCGCAAGCGTAAGTAAAAAATTATTTTTTCCAAACATACTTCTATATAACAACCTCCTTTTTCCCGGTAACATATTCATAAATCAGCGATTTTTTGTAATTTTCCAATTCACCAACCAACTGTTCTTTTTTCTCAATGAGTTTGTCTATTTCAGCACATTTTTGGTCAAGATATGCAGCAATTTCCTGCTGCTCAGTTTTTTCTGGTAATAAAACAAAATAATTTCTTACAAACATTGAAGAAACTCTTTTCAAACCTCCTGTACCTGTCATGGTAGAACATGCTACTGTTTTAAAAATGTCATTTTGTAGAAAATAAAATAAGTATCTAGTATCTACAGTAAGAGGTCGAACGATGAATAGCTCTGAACTGCCAAACCCAAATCCAGAAAACAAATTTTCCATAATAGCAATATTGCCATTTTCAAAGCAAGGCGTTACTTTTGCAAAAACTATATCACCCTCTTGATATTGAGTATAAGATGAATTAAACAATGCAAAAGTTGATTTTCGATTTTCAAAAAAACCATTATGTATGCACTCCATCGGAGAAAATGTCACTTCTGTATCAGCATTAAATTTGTCAGTATTACAGTTTGGAGCAAATATAGCACAATATTTAAGTTTTTTTACTTCCCACTCCTTCGGTATCTCCCCAATCCACTCAATGCCGCTATCTTTCATTGGCCGCTTGCCACGCACCCCTTTGGTGACAGCCTGCGTGATTATTGATTGCTTTAGCTTTTTGTACTCCGCAATGGTGTCACGGGTTTTTTGCAAAATTTCGTCAATCTGAGCGCACTTTGTGTCAAGAAAATCAGCAATGCACTGCTGTTCACTAATTTCTGGAACATAAAAACAATACCTATTTAACTCGTCTATTCTTAATGAGGGTTGCATATATGATGGAATATGTGATTTTTCATAATCAAATAAAGATATTAAAAGATAATAAAAATATCTAATATCACTTTTCTTTATTTTTTTCATAATCAAACAGTTTTGAGATAGATTGAATTTCTTACTTAATATTTTGGGCGTCATTACTTTAGCGCCAACAGTAGTTGTAAATAAACACTCATCAATATCATAATCATAAGTATCAATTTTTCCCATTACTCCATCGTTCCCAGTTTGACCACTATAAACAGGAAAATCTCCTATATGCTGCCCTATATATTCTTGAGTATATAGGGCAGCATTTTTTCCTTTTTCAAAATCAAAGAAATATTTTAATTTAGAATATTCCCAATCTTCCGGAATTTCCCCAATCCATTCAATACCGCTGTTTTTCATTTTGCGCGCCATAAATCAGCCCTCCTTAGGAAACAGCATTTCCAGCCCGGCGGCAATGTCTGCTTCCAACGCCTTAATCCGCTCCGCAATCGCCTCCGCCGGCTCCGGCGGCTGATACTCGTAAAAATACCTAGTCATCGGAATCTCATAGCCCACCTTGGTTTTCTTCTTGTCAATCCAGGCGTCCGGCGCATAAGGCAAAACTTCCCGCGCAAAATAGCTGTCAATATCCTGCGCCAGCGGCACGTTTTCCGTGTCCCGCAGGGCCGCGTCCGCCACCGGCTTGCCCTTTTTCAACACAACCTCGCCATTCTCATCCCGCTGCGGCCGCTCCACCACAATTTTGTTGTAACCAAACTCCACACTGTCAAAAATCTTGCTTTCGCAGTATATACCGCCCTTATCACCATAAAATCTGTTGTTAAGATATTCCCCATAGGCCTGCACAATCAAATCCCGGCAATGCTCGCTTATATCATTTCGCTTAGTGCCAATGCTTTTACGGCGAGGTTCCGCACAATGCGATGCGTCAATCAGCTGCACCTTGCCCACGCGCTCCGCCGGTTTGTCCTTACTCAAAATCCAAATATAAGTGCTGATACCGGTGTTCATAAACATATCAGTGGAAAGCTGAATAATACAATCCAGCCAATCATTTTCCAATATGTACTGCCGGATATTAGAGGGGCCGCTGCCGGCGTCGCCGGAAAACAAAGGCGAGCCGTTTTGAATAATCGCCATTTTGCCATTGCCCGCCAGCTTAGATAAACCGTTCAGCACAAAAAGCTGCTGCCCGTCGGAAATCTTCGGCAAGCCCGGCGCAAAACGCCCAGCCTCGCCCAACGCCGCCTCGGCCTCCACCGCCTTTTGCTCCCGCTTCCAGTCAATACCAAAGGGCGGATTGGAAATCGCATATTGAAAGGTGTAGCCCTTAAACTGGTCGTCAGAGAGCGTGTCCCCAAACCGCATATTATTGGGGTCGCCGCCCCGAATCATCATATCCGCCTTGGCAATAGCAAATGTGGAGGGGTTAAACTCCTGCCCAAAGCAAGTAACCTCCACCTCAGCGTTCAAATCATGAATACGCTCCTCCATACAAGACAACATCTGGCTGGTGCCCATCGCCATATCATATACCGTAATATTGCCGGCCTGGCTCAAATCAGCGTCCGCCAGCAGCAAATCCGTCATCAAATAGATAATATCCCGGCTGGTGAAATGCGCCCCGGCCTCCTCCCCAAAGGATTCGGAAAAACGTCGCACCAAGTCCTCAAAAATATAGCCGCAGTCCACCGCCGCAATCTTGTCCGGCCCCAAGTAGCCCTTAGCCGTATTAAACTCCTTAATCACCAGATAAAGCGTGTTGCTCTCCACCATGCGCCTGATAATATTATCAAAATCAAACTTCGCCAAAACGTCCTGCACATTGCCGGAAAACCCGGCCAGATAATCCCGGAAATTGCTCTCAATATTATCCGGGTCGGCCAGCAGAGAATCAAAGGTAAACTTGCTGATGTTGTAAAACTGATAACCGGCAGCCTTAGTCAAAAAGCCCTTAATAACCGATAAATGCTTGATTTTCTCATATTGCTCCAGCACGGCCTCATGCGTCGGCAGCAGGCAATCATGAAAACGCTTCACCACCGTCATTGGCAAAATAACCAAACCATATTCATGCGGTTTAAAAGGCCCTCGCAGCATATCCGCCACATTCCAAATCATTGTTGCTTTTTCGGCAATATTCGTGCCCACCACGTTCATTTTATCATCAGACATTGTTTATGCCTCCCCATAATCATATTTTCAGCCGCATTGCTTGTATCTGCAAAATTTATTTAAATATCTTATGCAAACTATCTAATTCTTTTGCTAGCCGAGATTTAATATCCGCTATTTCCGCCAATTTTGCTTTATATTCCTGCGCAATTTTCTGTTGCTCTTCTAATGGCAAAATTGGCACCATAATCTTTTTTAAACTTTCAACGCCAATATTAAGCACAACTGCACCTACGCTAATGCTTTTTAAAACAGCCTCTCCATGTTCACTATCAAAAAAAGCTTTCAAATAATACGGATCGACCTTGGTGGTCTCCAACTCGATTATATATAGATTACCGCTGGCCAAAATTTTTTGCCCGTCTTTAACTGATGCCACAGCTATTTTATAAGGCAAACCGTTTTTGGAAATAATCAAGCTATTATTTTTTTAAACAATACTTTTCAAATTTCGGTTCAATGCTTGCTAAATATGGCAGATTATCGTCAATAATGCCATCGTTTATATTAGCCAGCATCAGATATTGCATATTGGTTTCGCCCTTTGCTGCCATTTCATCTAACTGACTTGCGGTGCAGGGCGCTCCCCGAGAAATAGATTTAATTATGTCGCCAAAGACTATTGCATCTTCCAAGGTATAATTTTGCTCTAAATACCGACTTAAATTAAGAGCATAATTGTTTATGCGCAATTTATCTGCATCAACAAGCCTGCTTATTTCACTATCCGCCTGCAAAGCAGAACAGATCCGTTGAATATCATCTTCACTGAATTCATTGAACCGTCTGCCCTGTTGGCAAATATTTGTAGCATCAACCATACGCACAGCTTTATTACCTTTACTAAGAATAATCATGGTTGTTGCAATATTAGTATAAGAAAACATTTTGGGCGGCAAAGCAATAACAGCCTCTATCATTCCCTGCTCCACAAAATATTTCCTTATGAGTTCATCAATGCTGTTACAAGTGCTGCCATTAGTCATAATCCCAATAGCCTTGCCATTATCAGAAAGCAAGTTATATATCAAGGTATTAAAAAGCCAATCTGAAGAGATACCTTTAGAAAGACCTGGTATTTTTTGAGATAAATCAGCAAATATTTTTTCCCCATTGTCCAGATTCCTGTATTTTATGCCAAAAGGATAATTTGAAAAAATTTTATCAAATCTTGGACTTGTTTTATCCTCACCAAGAGAAAAAACATTTGCCAAATTGATAGATATATCTGCGTCCAGCAATTCTGCTCGTATATCTGCAATCAATTTATTTTTTTCATTTATCTCATAGCCATAATATCTGGCATTTGGTTTTGCTAAAACGGCCATATTCAAAAAACTGCCACAACCACAACATATATCAGCCACATTATCATTCTGAACAATATTCAAAACAGTCTGCGCTAACTTATTTACAGAAATCGGAGTATGCATATACTTGCCTTTTTCTTCTACTGATAAATCATATCTCCGCACAAGCTCCATTTGCGAGATCATGCCCTCAGCTTCTTCCTGCCAGTTAAAAATATCCACCAGCTCATAGTCGGTAGCATTAACCGGCCAATCCAACAGAGCCTCCGGCTTCTCGCCCCTGGCATAAAGCTCAGCCTCCGCCGTTTTTTGCCCAGCAGGCGCAACTGCCAGCTGTCCCGGCCGGTAATCTTTAAGCTTAAACAAACGGTGCAGCGATTGTGGCATATTATACTGGCTGGCATTATCCACAAAGTCAAATACCATCAGACTCTCTTTCCCCTCAAACAAACGCATACCCCGCCCCAGTTGCTGTGTATAAAGCACCTTAGACATTGTCGGCCTTGCCATGAACAGCACCTCAATCTCCGGACAATCCCACCCCTCATTCAGTAAATCACAGGCGCACAAAACCTCAATTTGCCGTTCCACGAACCTGGCCTGAAATTCCTTGCGTTCCGTATTCTTCATACCGCCCGACACCGCCGCAGCTCTCACTCCGGCAGCCCTAAACAGCTCCGCAATCTGCTCGGCGTGTCTAACCGAAGCACAGAATATCACCGTTCGTCTGCCTCTGCACATTTGCAGCCAAGTGTCTACAATCAGCCGGTTCCGCTCCGGCACATAAATTTTGCTTTCCAAATCCCGAATATTATACTGCACGCTGTTAAAACGCACTTTGGTTAGATCAATATTGGTATGTATGCGAATACAACGAATCGGCACCAGCTCGCCAATCTCCACTGCTGTTTGAATATCCAGCTTATGCGCCGTATTTTTGAATATTTCCAAAATGACCTTATTATCATCTGTACGCTCTGGCGTAGCCGTCAGCCCCAAGGTAAAGACCGGCTTAAAATACGCCAACACCTTCTGATAAGTATCCGCTGCCGCATGATGCGCCTCGTCCACAATCAAATAAGCAAAATCATTATCCTTAAAGCTATCCAGATGCAACGCCACACTTTGCACACTGCCGCACACCACAAAAGCCCCCGGCTGTTTTTCCGCCTCCATAAAAAGACCAATCGAAACCTCCGGCCACAATCTGCCAAAGGTTTCCGCTGCCTGATTAACCAGTTCCTGAGTATGCGCCAAAAACAAAGTACGCCCGGCACAGCGTTTGGCGTCCATTACTGCCGTAACCGTCTTCCCTGTACCGGTAGCATGATATAAAAGGGTAATGGTTTCATTGTTAGCTCGCATTTCCTCCAACGCCCGCAAGGCCGCCAGCTGATGCTGCTTAAGCTCTAAATCTGCCCAGTCCAAAGCCTTAGCCCGCTGTGTCGGCAAATAATCCTCAATTTCTTTGAACTGCGGATGATTACCTAAAAATAACCGCAGCTCATCCTTAACCGCCTCTCGCTGCTGCTGCATTTGCCGCACCGCCCAACGATATACCTCCCAGCCCAAATAAATCATGCTGTTCTGCTTCAGCAAATCATCATAAAACTTGCCCGACGCTATCAGACTCTTATTATGTGACGCTTCATCGTCAATTTCAAAGGCCACCCGCCGAGAACCGTTTTCTAACACAAAATCCGCATAACGGCTGTTCTGATAGATGTCAAAAAAATGATATTGTGAATACAGATATCCTGCTTTCTCAGCGCCAAAGGCCTCGCTGAAAAGCTCTATAAATAAATCCTCAGCCACACTGCCGGAAACCGAACGATATTCAGGCATAACTAATCCCTATCCTTCATTTATTTTCTTCAATTACTTCCCTTAACAAAATTCTTTTTTCAAAACCGCCTCGTTTGGCAGCCTTATCCGCACGTATCCGCTCCAACTCGGCAACAGAATAGCCATGAGCCACTGCACAGGCATAGATAACCTCCAGCAAATCCGCCAATTCCTCCAAATTCTGCTCCTGATGATATTCCGCCAATTCCTCATCAAGCTTAGCATCCAGCATTTGCAAATATTGCTCATCTGTCAATATTTCAGTAATACAGTTTTTACCAGACGCTTCAATAATTTCCGGTATTTTATCCCTCACCAGTTTATTATATTTTATAGCCATCGTATTTTCCTCCAATAAAACCCATTATAATATATATTATACCATAGGAAAAAATTCTTTTCACCTAATTCATACAAACTGCACTATGGTATTTGTTCAAAAACAAATCAGCCTGCGCTTTCAGCTTGGCTTCTTTGATTTTCACATTATACCATTTAAAACATACAAATACAATTAAAACACAATATGTGCTAGCTATTCGTTTTGTCACCTTTTCGCTATCTCATACATCATTTCATAAACTTTACCCAACAAAAACAAAGCCTTTTGAGCTACATCTGGCGAACCTTGCCCGGCATTGATGCTACGGGCAATCTGGTTGATATTTGAACCAATCTTATGTATCTCAACTCTAAGCTCCCTAATCTCTGCGCTTGGCTTGGCCTTAACCGGTGTCCCCATAATCAACCGCCGCAGATATACACTTTTAGATAAACCACACTTATCCGCATTTGTTTCTAACTGTTCTTTTTCTGCCTGACTTAACCGCAGACACAATTCATATCTATCGTTACTCTTCATTTTCTGATCCTCCTATTCTATAAGGTTTCCATTTGTCTAAAGACAAATGGATTAATTCACACTAAACTCTGTCATCGCCTACGGCTCGCCAATCGTTAAGTGTTCATTAAAATTATCCCTCGCCAACCGGCGAGGGACATCTGGGGATTGGGGAGCCTTACTCCCCAACAAAGCGGCTGAAGATATCTTCAGCCTATGCTTGCTCTGCCTTGGCAGTCCCAAAACCCAAACTAGAAGTGTAAATTTACTCTTTCAAGTTACTTTCGTTATCGGATTAAATGCCAGATATAGAGCTTTCTCAAACAAACTCACACCAATATATAACCTCAATATTGCTCAAAAACCTGTCAAAATGCCTGTTCCCAAAAAAAACTTTCAGCATTCAAGGGTGAATCAATGCGCATTTCTGGCTCAACTTTCTGCTAAAACACATAAAAAAGCGAAATGTATGCGCATTCATTCACCCACATTTCGCTAATTTAACAATCAAATTTAGTTTTAATAAACTTCCCTGTATGCCTGCATAAAATTTACATACACAACCATGTTGCACAGCATCTTATCAAACAAAATTGCAGCATTCAACGGGTTCACCGAACCCCTAAAACTCAAAACACCCAGCCCTATTTGCCATTATTAGCTATTTGTTAGCCATTTGGGGGTTCATTGAACCCCTAAACTATGGATTTTTAACCACCATTTATTAAAAAAACCTAATATAACTGCTCAATCAGTATCCAATCCCAAATCAATGCGCGTCCTTAAAAATTCAAAATATTTGGCTCCATCATCTTCACCCTCATCATCCGGTGCAAAAATCTCCTCGCCCTCAAACATATAGGATCGCAGCAGATATTCCAGGGCATTTTTCTCATCGCCAATTTCCAGGCAGCATTCCCCTAAACGCAGCATTACAAAAGGATTGCCATATCCCTCACCGGTCATATTACCTCTGGCCTTATCAAAACATTCATGCGCCAGAGCATATTTACCCTGCTGAAAATAAACATCGCCAATAGCCGCCAAAAACCATACCGTTTGGCCGTAAAACTGCTGTGGCTCCGGTATCAGCGCCAACCCCTCTTGCCAGGCTGACACAGCCTCCGCCAGACGTCCCTCCTTTTCCAGCCGGTTGCCTTTTTGCGCCAACTCGTCCATTTTGGCCTGAATTTCCTCGGATAACTCTTCCGCTAAATATTCTGCCATTTATTCCACACCTTTCAAATTAATTATTCAAAATAACCGCAAATAATGCCTTGCTGGATAATATGGCCGGCAGCCTTTTTAAGCACCTTTCGCTTGGTTGCAGCTGCTCCCAAATCCAGCCGGCAGTCCAGCGCATAAATCATGAAGCGGTACTTATGCGTTTTGCCTTTAGGCGGTTTAGGCCCGGCATAACGGTGCCAGCCATAAGCTGCTCCCTGCACGGCATTGCCCAATTCGGCAACGATTTTTCCGGCCGGGATAGCCGCCGGGATTTTGGACATTGCCGGTATGTTCCAGATAAGCCAATGGGTAAAATTACTTATCGGGTGGCTTAAATCCTCCAAAGTTATAACCAGCGTCTGCGCACTTGGCGCTAAATTATGTATTACAAATTCCGGCGAAACATTACGCCCACGCCCGGTATTAGCCAGCGGAAAAACGCCGCCGTCCTTTATACCGATACATTCGAATTGTAAAATTTTCTGTTCCATATATAGTTTCTCCTGCTATAAATCCAGCCGCATTTTTATTTTGTAATAATAAAAAGCTATAATAATTCTTTTTCCATAACAAAATTGATAAGCCAAACGCCTGACCTCTCAACCTGTTGTTCTTTAACAACCATATAGCCTCTTTTAGTAAAAAAACCTTTGGCAGTAATAGAAGCATAAGTAAATACTTTATCAGAAACTGTCTGCTCTAACCTGCTACAAATAGCCGAACCTACGCCCTCGCCCTGATAATCCTTATGCACAAACAAACGGTCAAGATAACCCAGCTTATCTATATCGCCAAATCCCACAATCGTATCATTTTCAACAGCAACTAATGTATAATGTTCCAAAAATGACTGGTTCCATATTGCCAAATCGACCTGCCCACTTGCCCAAGCGTCCAGTTGCTCTTTTGAATAATCGCTGGCGTTAATCGTATGCACCGTTTTATAAAATAAATCCGCTAATTCTCTGCAATCACCAGGCTGATAATTTCTGATAAACATTTCTTTCAGTTAAACTTCCTCTCGCATTTTTGACAAAACTATACGATAATAACTTATAAAAATTAAATAACTTTATCGAAAAAAATATATAAAATAACTATTACTGCAACTAAAAATATTAAAGTAATCATACCATCATACGCACTAGTGTTTTTTTCTAAATTGCTTCCTGTTTTTTTTATCAAGATTTTCGTTATCATTAAATTTTGTACCTAAATTTGTATCTGAATTTGTATCTGTAAAATCGGGCTTAATTGTTTTAATGTTCTGTTGTTTTACCTTTTTTTCAGCAGCAAGGGATTGAGCCATTTCAAGAACGCTTAGTCTGTGTTTAGCTAATTTGGTAGCAGCATCTTTTGCGGTATCTCTTTCTTTGTTCATGTTTAACATCTACTTATTTCTATTATATCATTTGGTTTGATATTAGACAAAACTGTTAGTTAAACACCTTAAATTCCTAAATATCTTTTCTTACAGAATAAGTCCCAAATTGTTATTACAATCAGGGACTTATTCGACAAGCTGAACTACCTGTTCAACGGGTAGCTTTTATTTAATATAAACAATTTTCCTGCTATCGTCAAGAACTTCAGCAGGCTAAAACCTTAAATTTTAGTCTTTTTTGTTCCGCAAAAAATTTACAGCCCAAAGCAATCATGCAGAGCGCGCACTGCGTCTTTAGCGCCCTCTTTTTGTAAAATGCAGGAAACCTTAATTTCCGAGGTGGAAATCATATCAATATTATGGCCGTTGTCATAAAGACACTTGAACATCTTAGCAGCCACGCCGGGATTGGTAATCATACCAGCGCCCACAATCGAAACCTTAGCCACATCATCCGCCAACGCGAAGTGCTCGGCCGCCAGCTGCTCCACCACGGGCTCCAAAATCTCTTCCAGTTTGCCGTCGGCCTCTTTACCGCAGGTAAAGGAAATATCATTTTTGCCGTCCTTATGGCCGCTTTGAATAATCATATCCACGTTAATTTTCGCGTCCGCCAGCGCCCCAAACAGCTCGCTGGCAATACCCGGCCGATCCGGCACGCCATAAACCGTAACTTTAACCACATCGTCATCATAAGCCACGCCGCTTACCAAAACCTCTCGCTCCAACTGCTTCATATCAACTTCCTCCTTAACCATCGTCCCCTCGTTATCATTAAAACTGGAGCGCACACAAATCGGCATATTAAAGGTTTTTGCCACCTCAACGCTGCGAGGCTGCAAAACGCCGGCGCCCAGGCTGCTCATCTCCAGCATTTCATCAAAAGATATTTCCTCCAGTTTATGCGCCTGGGGAACAATCCGCGGATCGGCGGTATACACGCCGTCAACGTCAGTATAGATCTCGCAGAAGTCCGCGTTCAGGCCAATCGCCAGCGCCACGCCGGAGGTATCAGAACCGCCGCGCCCCAAAGTATGAATTTCGCCCAGCGAATCCACCCCCTGAAAGCCGGTAACGATAACCACCTTGCCAGAGGCCAGTTCCCGCTCCAGGCGCACCGAATCAATGGAAAGAATTTTCGCCCGGCTGTAAACCCGGTCGGTACGGATTCCCGCCTGCTCGCCGGTTAAGGATACCGCCTTATAGCCCATGCTTTGCAGCGCAATCGCCAACAGGGCCACGCTTTGCTGCTCGCCGGTAGACATCAGCATATCCATTTCCCGCTCCGAGGGATAAGGAGTCAGCTGCCGGGCCAATGCGATCAAATCATCGGTAGTATCGCCCATAGCCGAAAGCACCACCACAACCTGATTGCCGGCGGCCACCGTCCGCGCCACGCGCCGGGCAACATTTTGAATCCTTTCAATATTGGCGACGGAACTGCCGCCGAACTTTTGCACAATTAATGCCATTTATCGTATCCCCTTTCATATGCCATGCGCGCCATTTGTATCCTTTTCCAATATCATAACCTTGGGATGTACCCCGCAGGAATACCAGGCGCGGCGCATGGCCTGGCGCACCGCCGCGCTTTTGGCCTCGCTGTCTGCAAAGGCAATCAGCGTCGGCCCCGCGCCCGAAATTCCCGCCGCCAATGCGCCGGCCCCTTTGGCCGCCCGCAAAACCCGCTTAGCGCCCTTAATCAATCTATATCTTGGTTCCTGGTGCAGG